>CAZVBB010000035.1:0-8522 GCA_964625285.1 uncultured bacterium
TCAACGAGGCCGGCGGCTTCCCCACCAGGAATTTTCGTGAAGGACGCTTCGAGGGGGCAGCTAAAATCTCCGGCGAGACTATCAATGAGACCTGCAAGAAGCGGGGTGGGGTCGGGAAGACTGGCCACGGATGCAACCCGGGATGTATAATAAAGTGTTCTAATGTCTATCCTAATCCCGATGGCAGCGAGTTGGTCTCCGTCCAGGAGTATGAGTCGGTCTGGTCATTTGGTGCCCACTGTGGCATTGATGACCTGGACGTCACCGGCGAGCTAATTCGCCTCTGCAACGACTATGGACTGGACACCATCGAGGCGGGGGTAACCATCGGCGTGGCTATGGAGGCAGGGCTGGCGGAGTTCGGCGATTGGGAGAAGGCCATCGAGTTGATGCATGAGATCGGCAAAGGTACCCCGCTGGGCCATATACTCGGCAATGGTGCAGAGGTCACGGCCAGGGTCTTCGGCGTGGTGCGCTGCCCCACGGTCAAGGGACAGGCCATACCAGCCTACGACCCGCGAGCTATCAAGGGGATCGGCATCACCTACGCCATCTCCACCATGGGGGCCGACCACACCTCCGGGTACACTATCGCGCCAGAGATGCTAGGGGTGAGCGGCAAGGTAGATCAGTTTATTATTGAAAAGGCAGATATGGCGCGCAATTTCCAGTATGCCACCGCCTTCATTGACACTAGCGGCCACTGTCTGTTCATCGCCTTCGCCATCCTGGATATAGCCTCTGGACTGGAGGGAATGGTGGAGGAGTGTAACGGGGTGCTAGGCACCAACTGGACGGTGGACGACATAGGCAGGATCGGTGGAGAGATAATCAAGATGGAACGAGCCTTCAATGAGGCAGCCGGCTTCACCAAGGCTCACGACCGCCTGCCCGAGTTCATGAAGTACGAGAAGCTCCCGCCCCACAATGTGGTCTTTGATGTGCCTGACGAGACGCTGGATAGGGTTCACGCCCCACTGGGCTGAATCAGAAACAGTAATAGGAATGCAGGCGCGTAGCGCAGGGGCTTGTCCTAGACGTTGGCCTATGACAGACCCAGGCGCTGCGCCTGCAAGATAGAGCCATGACAGCATCCTTAGGGATGGAGTTGATTGAGGTGCACCTCTACGGAAAGCTGCGGCGCTTTACTGATAACCAGAGCTCCAGCCGGGATTCCGTCATCCACGTTCCTGTTGGGGAGGAAGACACTATCGAAGATATTGTCGAGCGCATCGGCATCCCAAATGAAGAGCTTGGCAGCAACATCTTCCTCAACGGTGAGTATTCGGCAAAAATGCGGCAGGTGAAAGCTGGGGACCGCCTGGGAATATTCCCGGATGATATGCAAGTGCTTTATAAGTGGTACTTTCGCAAGGCTGGAGATGGTAAGCCTCATGATCGAGATTGAGATCAGACTTTATGCCACATTAAGAAGGTATCGCCCTGAGTTGAAGGTGGGGGAGCCCTTATTCATGAGTTTAGAGGAAGGGACAACACTGAAACGAGTCTTGGAGGAGGTGTTGGGCATCCCTATGGAAGTAATTAAGGTGGTCCTTGTCAACGGGATCTACCGGGAACTCGACTATGTCCTGGAGGATGACGATCGGGTGGGCATCTTCCCTCCCGTGGCCGGCGGATAGAGCACGAGGATAGTAATTGAGTGGTCTCATAGATGAAGTCTCAATCTTTGACGTAGCCCCATCATTTGCTTAGCCTCTTATCAGCGGCTCGTGAGAAAAGAGCGGCTACTGTTAATGTAGTTACAAGTCCACTACGCTCAAGTTCAAAACTTAAATACCAGTTGCGTTAAGAACTCATCATTGGCTACACTGCCTCCTCCGGTAGTTTCATCGTTCCTATGATGTTCAACTATCAGATTGACATTTTCTCTTATACCGGCAATGACTCCCAGGGTAAGTCTTTCTCGGTCCCAGGAGACAGGATTAGTAAATGACTTTGGCCATCTTACTTTTAACTCTTCGTATCTTGCCAGAAGCATAAGTGAGCGGAGAAAACGTTGTTCTATCTCGTAGGCAGCTGATAAGAGCCATCCATTCCGATTAAGAGCGCCATCTTCCATCCATGCCACTTTTCCTTCTAGGGTCAAGCCATTATAATTATGAATCATTCTCATACCGTAGCGACGCATATTCCGGCAAGTAGAAGTGTATCCAGGTAATTTATCTCCTAAAAAGATTATATCAGCATTACTTAACTCACCCCAGAAGCAAAACCCTGTTACCTTCAAGGCATCATCTCTTATTCCTAACTCAATGCCCAATTCAGGGTGGCCGCTCTTTCTACCGGCATTACGGGCATCATAAAGCATTCCAAAATTATCATCTACTCCAATCCCTCTTGTTCCAAGCTGAAGCCCTTCATCGACAGAGATTCCTCCATAAAGGAAGTGAACTCTACTCTCCAGTGCTGTCCGAAATGCCTCACCATCCCATATAATTGTATCTAAGAAGGAGGAAACAGCTCTCTTTTCCTCTGGTTCGGCAAGTCGCTCATCAAGCCCCAGGGATAATTTGGAGTTAACCTCAAACTCCCATCCTGTTGCGAGCTCAATGATGCGCCTTATCTCATCTATTTGGGGTTCAAGAGGCAACTCATCAAAGTAAACCATAAACCTCCTTATTCTCGCCTCATCTTCGGTAAGTCTTAACTCTGCCATAAGAGAGATACCACCTTTAGCGAAGGTTACCTCCGGTTTAAGAACGAACTTCTCCAGATAAAAGCGACCAGCAGGTCTTGCGGCATCTCTTCCTGCATCTACATATCCAAATGATAGTTCTCCTCCCAAGGTAAGGTCTGCTCCTCTGACATAGATTGGAGGTAGCTCCCCTGTTCGGATTCTTCCTTCTACCTGTGGACGCACCTTTCCTCCTGTAACTCTTACAGGTAGCACTGCATTATCATCCTCAGGCATATTAATGGCGATACTCTCCGTAATAGTTAAGAGCCGCTCCATAAGCCAGGCAACCTGGGTGTTCTCAATCTGGGTAATAGGGTCATCGTCAAAAACACTTTGCTTGGATCCGGGTCTTCTCCAGAATAACACTCCAGGCTCTACTCTTACCGCAAGTAATGCTGCTTCTCTTGCCAGTTCCAGGATGGAGGGAAGCCTAAGCCTTTTTATTCTTCCCTCAGCTTCCCTAATGACTGCTTCTCTGGCATATTCTGCAAAGTAGGGATGGGCAGGGATGTGATTAATGTGATAGGTAGTTATATGCAAAAGCTCTCTCTCACGGTCAAACTCAAAAAACCTTGCCCCCACGAGAGGATAAGTGCTGGGGGAACCAGTGGTGATGTGCCAGACACCGTTTCTTTCCATAACATCCTGTACATGCAAACTACCACTCAAGACAAGTGGGACATTAAACTTTTCTAAGATAGAAAGCACTTCTAAATAATCCTCAGTTGCCCATCCACGTCCATCCACGCCCCAGAGTAGTGAGAAAAGTTCCTTATCCAAGGTAGGAATGTTGTGAGAAACAATTGGGTGATGGTTCATTATAATCACAAACTCTGAGTTGTCCTGGGCAGACTCAAGTTCATTGCGCAGCCAGGCGCGCTGCTCTTCGCCAATTTCCCATCTGAAGAATCGCTCATCCGGACAGTGGTGATGGGGAAAAGCAAAAAGAGCAATTAATCTAATTCCAGGAACTACTTCAATGCTATAAAATGGTCTCTCTCCAGGTCCCCAGAAGTTAGCATAGAGTATGGGTATCTCATCATATTTAACAAGGTCAGCTTCGGGATTTATTATCGGCACCCCTGTCCGAATATCTGTTAGAGCAAATGCACGTGTATCATGGTTTCCTCCCACAACAAAGGTTGGAGCATTAATTTTAGGAAGCAGCTCCAGCATTTTTTCGTGGTTGTAGCGCTCTGAATCCTTCGTGAGGTCCCCTGCTATAAGCACAAAATCCAGTGGGACGGAATTGACCTTCTTGATTGCCTCTAAAAAGAGTGCTACACTATGAAGATACATTTTACCCCCCGGCCTATCCTCTATGTATGGATAGTCCCCCTCGCGACCTGGTGGGATAATTGCAATCTCTGGGTCAGCAATAACAGCAAAGCGCACGGGCTCTCGCCAACCTTCTACTTTTCTTATAATATAGGTGACCAGTACATCGTGGATGAAGATGTTGGTTCTATGAACCCTCTTTGCTCTTTCTCTCAACATCGTATATCCATACCCTCCTCCTGACAAAAAATCATTGGTTGCAACAGTATAGGTTTTATCCGGTCTTAAGGGTTCTCCTCTAATAGTAATCTCAATCAGTCGTCTACCGGGAGGACGGGCAGGGTTAAAAGTAAAACTCATCCCTGACACTTGAGGGAAGCCGCCAAAAGGAGAAGGATATCGACTGATACCATGTTCTATTGCTTCTCTTATTGCTCTACCTGTTAATTCAAGAACTACAATACGGTGCTCAAATGGAAGAACTCTCGAGACATCAGCAAGGGTAATTGGTCCTTTATTTATACTTCCTCCAATACCACCGCCGTGATGAATGGTAATGTCGGCGCGTGCCTCTCTTCTCATTGCATCGGCAATCAGATTACCGAGATTAGTCTCTCTTGTGTATGTATTTGCCCGTTCTCCCTGTAGAAGAAATTGTGCTTCTCCAATTACTTCTGTCTCTGAAAACGCAGGAAGTGTTCCCAGTGTCAACATTACTACAACTGCTACCAATAAAAGTCGTCGTGTAGACATCTTTTGTAATCTCCTTCGGTTATCTAATATCCCTCTCAAATCCCCCTTTTTCCCCCTTTATCAAAGGGGGATTGAGGGAGATTTCATTGTTATTCTCCTATTTCCAACCCGAGTGCCTTGCGAATAACTTTATTGATAAAGGTATTGTCAATTGTTCCTCTTATTAACTCAGAATATTTTCCATAAGCCCGGGTGATTGTGCCACTGCCGTAGTCTTCTAACCCGGCCCAGATGACAGAAAACTCCATTCCATCCGGAGTTGTGAATTTCTGCCTGTGTCTGCTTCTTGCAATCTGTGGACTGCCGGCAACACTGTCTGATGCTGTAATAAGCAATGTGTTAGGATTATTTTTTGCAAACTCCAGTGCTACCCCAATTGCATCATCTGCCCGTTTTGCCGCTGCAATCATGTGTCTTTCATGGTTCATGTTGGAAAAGTCATCTGTTCCTTCCTCTTCTACTACTAAGAGAAAACCTGCGGAGGCATCTCCTTCTCTACCATGTCCATAGAGAATCTCCAGTGCAACCTCTACCATTTGCGCTAATGATGGGGCATTTTCCTTATATGTTCTCGGGGGGAAGATGCTATATATATTCCCATCGGCAAATAGTCCCAGTAACTTTTCCGTCCCGGAGGGAAGTGCCAAAAGCTCTCTTTTATCATAGACAATTGTGTATCCCAATGCCCTGGCCTCTTCAATCAAGTTGCGACCATCTCCGCGACTGCCCCTTCCATGGCGACCCTCAACTCCTTCCGGAAGAAACCATTTTTCGCCGCCACCCATGATTACATGAACTCCTGCATGTAATATCTGGCTGGCAATTTCTTCCCGGTCATCACGAGACTCCACGCTGGCAACGAAGACACCTGTGCCTGGTTCGGTAATGCAACCAGTATTAATTAAGCCAACTACCCGACCAGCATCTCTTGCATCCTCCATTACGGTGCGAAGCGGTTTTTTATTCACATCCAATCCATAGTAGCCGCTGTTGGTTTTTACCCCCGCTGCGTGCGCTACTGCGCCCGAGACTGAACAAGCAGTTAATCTATTGGCAATATGGTTCTTCGTCACCGCTACATTTGGTAACTTGTCCCAATTGAGCATTCCGTCAGGACCATAAAATAACAATCTGGCAGCAGTAAAGTGCCCCTGTGATGTCCCATCCGGATGGATGAAAATAACATTTTCAGCTATTGCATCAGTCGGCAATGCAAAAGCTATCAACAAAGAAACTACTGCTATCAAACCCTTACTTATCATTTTCCTCTCCTCTGAAAAAAGGTATCCAGAGTACCAGTCCCCAGATAAATTAAATATCAAAATTTAAATCTGCGCCAAAGGCGCTCATCGCTTGTTCACCCCGCCCTTCCGTGGAAGAGCGGGGTTCAAAAGGAACGAAACTAGAACGATGATCCAAAATTACAGATTAAAATTTAAAATGACACGGAGTGTCACTTTGTTCGGGTTCGCAATGACAGCTCTGCTGTCATTTTTACTTTGTAATTTTGCATTTTAATTTTTGATTTTCATTTGCTCTTTGCCCTACGCCCTTTGTAACACTACGAATTGGTTATAAATGGTAATAGTCTTCAGAAATCCCTTTGTTACAAAAATGCGCCAGGAGTCGCGGCTAATATGCTACAGTCTCGTTTTTCTGGGGGATTTTGTTTTTTGTTGAACTGGGATCTGTTTCTTACTGGATTTTGAAGTAGGAGCAGCCTTGGGGGAACCTACATGTCTATCCATAGCTCTTAAAAAGTTTATATATACCTGCTGCTGTTCGTAAAGAAGCCTATCAGGTCCAAGGTTCCACCATTCCCGTGGAGTAAAATAAGCAGAAACTTCTGCTTCTTCCCCGTATCTTCCAGCCCATTGAATAAGGTGAAGATTATCTGACATAGTGAGTTTCATAGCAATATCTATGAGAGTCTTGCTTTCAGTCAACTTTGCTTTGTTCATCACATGGTGCATAAGCCGAAATATTGCCTGCTGGGCGGCATTACCAAGAAAGAACTCCATGCCCCCGGAACCTGCCCATGCGGACCCGAACTCTTTCACATCTAAAGAATAACTCTTTTCAGAAAACTTTTTTAGAACTTCGCTGGGGGTGAGAATATCTACTTGTCTTTTTTTGAGCTCTTTGGGAAGGTGTTTTATAAAATCAAAAATCCCGGTGTCTTTCTTATGGTGCTCTCCGAAAGTCTCAAAGTCCCACCCCAGAAGAACAAAATCGCCGCCTGTTTCCTTCAGCCAGTGGGCATAGTCATCAGCCTTCAGGGGAAAGCCTTCCCACCCGCGATTGGAGAACCGGTACCCCACATCATCGCTTAAATTCAAGTGCCTGGCAAGGAGCTTCATCTTCTGTGATTGATGATGGTAAAGATGAGTTGGTCTCCTCCACTCCAAAACCCAGCCTCTGCCATCCATAAGAGCGGCCTGAAATCCGGCTTTCTGCAGGGCAAAATAAATATCATTGGACATATACATTTCCGTGGTATCCGTGACATTGATTTTCTTTCCGAAGAATTTCTCCAGGTAGTCCCTTGCCCACTTCATTCTCTGGATAAACATATCAATGTCAAAATAAAATATGAAACTATGATAAGGCTCCACGCAAATCAGCTCTACATTGGGATGTCCTATAAACTCCTTTAAGAGGGAAAGCAGAGGCTTATTCCACGACCTGGCTTGCTCCAGAAAAGAGACTGATATTCCAACAGACATCTTAAAGCCCTTATTCAGAAGCTTTGTAAACATCTCCATAGCTGGTAGGTAACATTCCTTTGCTACCTTATTCAGGTAAAACTTATTAAGGGCATCGTCAAAAAGATATTTCTTAAAATCAGTAACCTTGGCATTTTCCGGAATACTCTGGGCTGGCAGCTTTACCCTCTGGGGTTGGTGAATAACAGTATAGATACATAAATTCTTAGCCATAATTTAAATTTACTCCGTTACTTTCTCTAATAAATTTACTCCTTTACTTTCTTTAATTTGTAGCAGCCTCGCCAGCAAATTGCTTTGGATAACAATCTTCCATGCATACAATTTCGCTGTAGAACGAGCCATCTCCCGAATCTCCATATTTCTTAACGGCCGACGGTAGAGGAACATAATATAAGAGACAATCTCTATGGGATCATTTGTCTCCAGAACTATAGAGTTCTTAAAAGGAATGGCATAATCCTCGCCAGTCGATCCGAGGAAAGGTATTCCTCCACAAGCCATCACTTCCAGCCCCACCAAACCAAATGGTTCGTGTCCGCTGTTGGCAAGGACTGCGTCACATTCAGCATAAAGAGGCTTAAGCATACTTTCAGGCATAAAGGGAATAATATTATAGATATCCACATCTGGAAACTGGTTCAGCTTTTCTTTAAGCACTCCTATAGTATTTTTTTCCAGATGAATATCCGCCACTTTTAATCCCAATTGTCTTATTTCCGCGAACACCTCTCCACCAAAAGGTTCATTCCCTCCTTTCATAATCATGATAGTTTTTAAGCCTTTCTGCTTGAGGTGTGGAAGAGCTCGGATAGCCATATGCCATCTTTTATCTGGAGAAAATCTGCCAACCTTCAGCAAAATAATATCAGCCCCGGTACACTTATGAAGCTCATTCTTGTGAGAAAAATTTTCCTGTCTGCGGAAAAAATTACTCGGAATACCATTTGGTATAACCATCGGATTTATATTGTATTTCCACATCTCGTGCTTCATATACTTGCTCACTGTTGTTATTTGAGATACGAAATTCAGAGCCCCCCAGTTTATCCTGTGAAAGGAATAGA
>CAZVBB010000036.1:0-4484 GCA_964625285.1 uncultured bacterium
ATTGGTTGCCGTCTCCGCAAAATGGAAGCTCATGCAAACCACCCCTGGTGGCACAGAGTCAGTAATTCGTATTTTTGATTTGATAGAGCCACGACGAGAGGTAACTACGACCATATCGTTACTCCCAAGCTTCAACCTTTCAGCATCCTGCGGATTGATTTCCATTAATTCTTCCTTTAGAAGATAGTTTAGCCCATCGGTCTTGCCTGTCATGCTTCTGGTGTGAAATTGATAGAGTTTGCGGGCTGTAGTTAAAATGAAGGGGTACTTTTCATCAGTAGGCTCAGCAGCCAAGGGACGATATTCTACGGTAGAGAGCTGTCCTATGCCGCGGGCGAATTTACCCTTATGCATAATAGGAGTAGCAGGATGATCTTCTGTGGGGCAGGGCCACTGCAGACCTCTCTTTTCTAGTCTCTCATAACTCATGCCTCCAAAGTAATGAGGGGTTAGCTTTCTTATTTCATTCCATATCTCTTCAGTGGAATTGTAGTTCCAGTTAAGATTGAATTTGTTAGCCAGTAACTGGAGTATTTCCCAGTCGGGCTTACTGTCTCCTCGTGGTTCAATAGCCTTATGAACGCGTTGCACGCGCCTTTCGGTATTGATAAAAGTGCCGTCTTTTTCGGCAAAGGTAGCTGCCGGTAGGACGACGTCGGCATACTGGGCAGTTTCTGTCAGAAAGATATCCTGTACCACCACAAAATCCATACTTTCCAGGCACTTACGCACATGATTCGCATTTGGAGTAGTTACAACAGGGTCTTCTCCCATAATGTACATCACCTGACAGCGCCTGCTTGGATTCTCGTGAAACATCTCGGGCATGGTGCGGCCAGTTGCGTCAGAGAGCTTAACTCCCCAAGTCCTAGAAAATTTTGCTCGTATTTCCTCGCTGACGCTCATCCCTTTGTATACCGGACGTTCAAATTCTATGGTATTAGCGAGTATTTCACTGGTATCTATCTCTTCCTGCGGAGGCGATAAAGGTATGTCGGCAGGCTCACCTTCCTCTATTTTCAAGCGCCGCCAGTAAGTATCTGTATATCTATCGCTGTGTATAGGTTGATAACCGGTTAAAACATTGGGTAGGCAGCCCATATCACAGACTCCCTGCACATTGCACTGGCCACGCAGTGGGTTTACGCCGGCATGCTCCACGCCTAAGTTCCCTGTAAGCAAAGATAAATTAGTTACGGCAGCGACATTTTCTGCGCCGCAGGTTTGCTGTGTTATTCCCATGGAATAGAAAATACCGGCCCTGCCAGCGGTAGCAAAAAGCCGGGCGGCGTCTGTGATATCATGAGGAGAAACACCAGTTATCTTTGAAACATATTCCGGTGTGTATTTCTCTACAAACTCTTTTAAGTATTCAAAGCCCTGTACACGATTCTTGATGTACTCAGCGTCAAAAAGCTCCTCCCTGATAATCACATGTGCCAGTGCGTTACAGAGAGCAACGTCAGTACCGGGCTTCTGTTGTAGATGAATATCGGCTATTTCCGCCAAGGAGATACGGCGTGGGTCGGCAACAATCAGTTTAGCCCCATTTCTCACGGCCTCGCGGATTCTATAACCAATTATAGGCTCACTTTCAGTGGGATTGACACCGATTACCAGAATAGCATTAGCACCGGGTATCTCACCAATGGTATTTGTCATTGCCGCACTACCCAGTACGGTAGATAGAGCAACTACTGTGGCCGCGTGGCAGAGACGCGCGCAGCAGTCAACGCTGTTTGTCCCGAGAGAGCGTAAAAGTTTCTGGAAAAGGTAATTCTCTTCAGTGAGAACCTTAGCTGAGGCTAGGCCGCCTAAAGCCTCAGGACCATATTTATCTTGTGCTTTCTTAATCTCTGAAGCCACCAGCTCAAGAGCCTCCTCCCAGGTTGCCTCAACAAAGGTGCCATTGCGCTTAATTAAAGGAGTGGTCAAACGGTCTGAATGGTTAATAAAATGATAGCCGAAGCGTCCCTTCACGCAGAGCTGCCCTTTATTAACAGGGCTGTCTGGATTACCACGGGCAGAGACTATCTCGCTTCCTCGCATCCCTAAATAAATCCCACAACCGGTGCCACAGTATGGACAAATTGTTTTAACCTCACGCGCAGGACGCTGATAATTCTTGCGAACCAGGGCTCCTGTGGGGCAACGCACCATGCATTCACCGCAAGATTCACACTTAGATTCCTTAATCGGCTTATTCATAAGAGTGCTGACCGCGGTCTCATAACCGCGAAAAGCAAAATCAATGGCGCTGACTCCATTAATCTCATCACAGGTTCGTATGCAAATGCCGCAGAGAACACATTTGTTGGGGTCTCGGATGAAGAAAGGGTTGGAGTCATCAGTGGAAAGGTCTCTTACAGTTCGCTTTAAACGTTGGACGCGTCCTTCCTCGATGCCGATATAGGCGGCTATATCCTGAAGCTTACATTCTGTGTTACGGACACATTGGAGGCACTCGGAATAATGGTTTGCAATTAAAAGCTCGGTGGCAATACGGCGCACCTTACTGATCTCGGGGCTTTCTGTCCTTACCCTTATTCCTTCCTCAACCGGGGTTTTACAGGAGATGGTGAGCCCTCTTCCTTCTATTTCAATCACACACACTCGGCATCCCCCGAAGGGCTTGAGGTCTGGGTGATAGCAGAGATGCGGGATATAAATGCCATGCTCAAGCGCCGTCTGAAGTACAGTATCTCCTTTATTCGCCTCAATCTCAAGATCATTAATTTTAAAGACAACCTTATCCATAATTTTCACCTCCATCTTTTAAGTTCCGAAATAACCTTCACTCCATTGGCTATCCGATAATTGTAGTCGCAGACCTTGGTCTGCTTTTCTCTGTATTTTAGCCCCGCCTTGGCGGGGCAACTACAGATTCGGACAATAAACACAAAAACAGGGTTGTCGGACAGCTATTTTTGCGATGATATCATTAAGGTTGTGGAAATGTCAACACATAACATACGCTCTTTAACTTTTTGTGATGATATTATTAAGGTTGTGGAAATGTCAACACATCAAATTGCCTCATCAAAAATCCACATGAAATCATATCATTATTTAGCATATTTACTTATGTAAAATTAATTCGTTTTGCAATTTCAAAAGCGGTAATATCCTAAAATGTCTGTAAAAAGGATTAGTGCATGTGGTATCCTATCTGTAGCAATTGAGTAAAGGGTTACAGCCCTCAAAAATAGGAGAGGATGCCATAATGAAAAGAATACAACCATCGGAAAAATAAGCAAGGAAATAGGCATCTGGTAACAAAATTAAAATGAGTGTTAGTTTCAGTAGCCTGGTTAATTCATACCTGACCTGTCTGCGTGCCTCGCACAGGCAGGGTTGTAGTTGCCCAATCATCGTTTTGATTTCGTTCCTTTTGCATCATTGTTATAATTATCATTCCTTGTGATCAAGCAATGAGCTCGTAGAGCACAAGCGATGAGCGCCTTTGGCGCAATTTTTAATATACCTGCCGACTTGTGACCGGTGCACTTGTGCCCTCTTTTTTCACCTTTCACCTTTCACTTTCCTACCCACTACATAGACACATTGCCCAGGCTTCATTAAACACACGTTTAGCATTTGCAATCACTACTTGAGAAGATTCACCCTGCAGAGGCTTCACCTCAAAGCCTACAAAGGGTCTTTTTTTTCCTTCTTTTCCTAAAAAGCCCACAGCAAATAATGCTTTGATAAATTCCACCAACTGGGAGACATCGTTCTCACTGCCTTCAATCCCAAAGCGGGGATGTTGATCTCCATAGGCTGGATAGCTTGGGTCTTTCATCACGCAGTTTCCGATATGGACATGGACTAAGTGACTAGCTACTGCTGAGAGAGCCTCTTTAGCGGTCTCACGTTGCATCGGTAGATGAGATAAGTCAATCATAATTCCAAATGATGGATGCTCCTTTTTGACCACCTCAGCAACTTTAGCTGCGTCCCGGCTGCTTCCTATCAACGCTTTTTTGTCTATATCAGGATCAAAGACCTCCAGTGTGATTCCTAAATCGCCTTGACTTTCGGCATATTCACAGATTTGATTTAAGGAATCGCACAAAAGCTTGATCTGTTCTTCCCTTTTAGTGCCATCTTTGGTAGCTGGACCGCTTAACAAGGCAAGCCTTTCAGCTTCTATCTCATGGGCCTGATCAATTCCTATCTTAACTGCATCGATTGCCCCCTTCCTTTGATTTTCATCAGGTGAGTTTAAATTATGCTTCCCTGAAAGCAGTATCGGTTGTGCTCCAAAGCAAACCCGCATATGGGCTTGCCTTAGAAGCCTGGATGCTTCCTTACGAGTCTTCCCATCATTGATCCTGCCTATCTCAACTGCGGTAAAGAAGGGATCAATGGCAATCTCAGTTAAAGTCTCAATGATCGGACCATCTCCCCCGATAGTCTCTGGATAAGCCATAAAATGAACAATGCTCATCTCAAGATATTTCTGATATGGCTCGTTCATCTTT
>CAZVBB010000036.1:4584-8325 GCA_964625285.1 uncultured bacterium
CTTTAAGTGACAGATGGTCTTCTTTAAGCATTCATTGGGATTAGGTTTAGGCAAAACCTCGGCTGAAAGGGAACCATCGTAGTCTATCTTACAAAGGGCATCAATAATCTTAGTGAAATTTAGATGCCCATACCCCGGTGCCCAGCGATTGCTGTCGGCTACATGAACATGGAAGATTCTCTTCCCCGCCTTCAGGATACTCCCCTCTATTGAGACCTCCTCAATGTTGGCATGAAAAGTATCAAACAGAATCCCTACATTCTCCATTCCTACACTATCCAATACCCTTATTGCTTCCTCTACATTGTTTACCAATCCGGTCTCATAGCGATTAAGAGGTTCCAGGGCCAACTTAACAGTTGGGCCAAACCCAGCGCATTCCACTAAAGCTTCAATTAAAAACTCCAGTGCCTTTTCTCCCCCTTTCTTTCCCCTAATCAGACCGATGATCACTGCTGCAGACAGGTTGAGTTCATCTACGAAACTAAGGTGTGCCTTGATGCGCTCTATTGCCCGACGACGTTGTAAAGGGTCCTCTTCAGTGAATGAGATTCCCTCTATCCCGTATGCCTGGCCTGTGGTGATCGCACAAACGGCGAGGCCGGTTTCGTTTAGTGTTTTTAGCAATTGTTCCCTTTCAAAAGGACTAAGCCGCTCGGGGTCAGTAATCGCAAGTTCTACCCCGTCGTAACCCGCTTCATTTGCGCGCTTTAGGTTCTCCACAAGGCCAGAAGCAAGAGAAAACGGCGAAAAGGGCGTAGAATCCTGAATTGGAACGATCAAGGCTGTCTGCATATTCATAGGCCGAGCCTCGGCAGGCTGTAGACCGATTTCCACCCGATACTTCCCGGCTCCTTTAAGTAAGGCTCCATCTCCTTTTGCGTACGCAGGGTAACCTCCTCGACTGGCGGCACGGTGCCTGCCGGGAAGGCTTCGAGGATCTGATTGATAGTTAATGTAAGATAGCTGAGTATCGCAGCGATGGGTCGCTTTGCCTTCCGAGCTGTTGCCAATGCAGGCTTCCCTACCACTCCCTCGGGTGTGGCTGCAATCTCAATCGCGAAGTGCCCTTCCCCTTCGGACCACTTATGCGGTCGCCGGTGAGCATCGACAGATGTGTCGAAATGACCTCCTGGAAGGAGGAGTTTACCCTCTGCCTCCTCAACAAGGGACATGTCAATCATTCCCTCAGGGAACATAAGTAAACCGACCGCTGTCTCTGACTCGTCGGCATGGATGAAGTGCGTCTCCAATGAGTCGGGCCGCTTCACCGGGAAGAAGAACTCTCGGACCGCTCGATGCCAGTCCAGTATTTGGAAGACACCCGGAAGCTGATAGCGGTACATAAACTCATGCAGAGCCGACTCCAGGATCCAAAGCTGCCCATGGTTGTTGATGATGATCTGCTTGCGGAAGCCGTCGTTCCACAAACCCAGCATAACATTGATTATTGTCTCGCGCACCACCTCTTCCGGCATAATGACGGTGCCAGGCATGCCGATGTGGTGGTAAGGATGCCCCCCGTAGTTCAGAGGAGGCAGGGCAAGATTAAGAGGCCTGCCCTGTTTCACTGAATAGCGCCGGACCGCCTCGCTGATCTGGGTGACCATAAAAGTGTCCAAGCCTGAGGCAGCATGTCGACCATGGTTTTCAGTACATCCTACCGGAACAAGAATGACATCGTTCTTCCTGCGATTCTTGATGACCTGTGCGCGAACCGTCGTCTGAATGTAGGAGCCGGGCTTCCCCAACTCTGGAGGAGACGGAACCTCGTACTCGAGAAGGATCTGGTTGACCTCTTCCTCCGAAGCATCCCATATCTTCTTCTTCAGCCGACCAACTTCGGTGTTCTCAAAGACAATAGCGGGGTGCTCTGTGGTGATCCACATGGACATCTCTTCTCCTTATCGCTTCTATGGTGCTTTGTTAACTAAATAATGGTTACATCCAACTTGTAAATGTAAATATTAAAAATTAAATATCAAAATGACAATGTAAAATTCAAAATATTAAATCCGTTGTAAGAGGATTTATTCTTAATTTTTACACTTTGATTTGTAATTTTGATTTTTACACTTTGATTTTTGCATTAAACACTTATTAATTTACAGAGTACTATGGTTTAATGATAATCTTCCCGTCTTCACGCTTGGCTGCCCTACGTAGGGCAGCGAGTGTCTTATTCAGCGGGAAGCGCGCAGTGATAATTTTAGAGCTCTCAATCAAGCCGGAGCCCATCATGCGGATGACCGAGGGGAAGATGCCGTCCCCTGAATGCCCTTGAGCGCCGAAGAGCTGGCCGCGACGGATCTGGAAGGCTTCAAGGTACATAGGGACCCGCTGTGCCGCCCGACCAACGACCGCTATCTTCCCGTTTATTGCCAGAGTCTTCTCCATCTCGGGGATAGTCTTATCTGGTGCACCAGCCGCCTCAACCGAGAGGTCTGCCCCTGCGCCTTTGGTAAGTTCCATCACCACCCCGGAAGGAGTGACCTTGCGCGGGTCATAGACCGCATCAGCGCCTACTTCTTTAGCGAGCCTGCGGCGCACCTCAGAGGTCTCAAATGCGATTACCTTGGCTGCGCCTGCCGCCTTGCAGAGCTGAATTGCTCCAAGGCCGATTGGTCCTGCTCCGTAGATTGCCACATACGCCCCTGGACGGAAGCCGCCCGCCCGAACGAAAATCGTGTTATAGGCAACACAGGTTGGCTCAGTGGTGGCACTCACCTCCCACGCCAGATCTTCATTACTATAACGCTCGAAAACTGCGTCCAACTTCCAGCAGAGTTTGATGGGAACAACGATGTACTCCGCCATCGCTCCATCGATGGTGAACCCAATCTCCTCGAGATTCTCGCAGTGATTAGGGAAGCCGTCCCGGCAGGAACGGCAGTAGCCGCACCAAACCATCTCTTCTACAGTGACCCTATCTCCGACTTTGAAGCCTTTTGCCTCCGGCCCAGGGCCGATCTCCACAATCTCTCCAGCGAACTCATGGCCGATGGTCGCCGGGAACTTGGTCAGCCCAGGATAGAGAATGTAGTCATCCTTGTCAGTCTCGTAGAAATGAATGTCAGAGCCGCAGACCCCGCAGGCGCGAATCCGAAGAAGCGCTTCACCTGGACCGGCCTCTGGTTGTGGTATCTCTTTCACCTCAAGCTTCGGATGGCGCCAGACGTTGAACCCTTCGACCGCCTTTCCAGTCTTTTTCTCAAACTCCGAGACCTCATAACCCGGCCTCGGCTCCCACTGTGCAGAGAGCACCAATGCTTTCATTTTGCCTCCTTTCTTTCACAAATGGTAAATATTCAGTGAAAGCCGTCCAATTTTAGGCACATAGGCACTAAGGCACAGAGGCACAGAGTTTAATAGCAGAGCATTTTTCCTTGTGCCTTGTCTTTATTCTTTGTGCCTTTGCCACTTTGTGCCTTTCAGTCAACGGAGTTGACTAAGTATTTACCACAAATGTTTGTTATCATTTGAAGTCGTATTATACCACAAGCTATCCCCTTCAGGGATACCTTCCCTAATCCGCCTTAGGCGGACTGTCACCCGTTACAAGAGCACCAGTGCACCAGTCTATATTTCCCTCACCTTAATCCTCTCCCCTGAGGGGAGAGGGAGGGAGAGGGAGGAGGGAGGGGTGAGGGGCAAGCCCTGCTCTTATGTCCTTCATTCAGTCTTCAGCCTATTCACCTGAAAAACTATAGGCATAATAAGACATATTTGCTTATTTTACAA
>CAZVBB010000037.1:0-8009 GCA_964625285.1 uncultured bacterium
AGCCTCACTTCCATCGGGATTAAAGATGCGCAATCTGACATCCGCCGATGTGGAGTTCTCTAACAGGAGTACCCCATCGGCGCCGATAGAGAACTTGCGGCGGCAGGCTTCCCGAAAGAATACTGGTGTAACTTCTACAGTATTACCCTCACGACGGTCAATGACAATAAAGTCATTACCCCCTGCCGACATCTTGGTAAACTTAATCTTCAAGCTATCCCCTTCATGCAAGGTAGTGCACCAGAGCACCAGTCACCAGTCCATCCAGTTGACAAGTTAACAAGTTGACAAGTTAATAAGTTCACAGCCAGAAGTGCACCAGAGCACCAGTCACACTAAAAAACAAATCCCAAATTACAAATCACAAATCATTCACCCCGTTAGAAGTCAAAGACTTTCTAACGGGGCAGGCAAATCCCAAATCCCAAATTACAAACGATGGATGAGATTCTTCGGGCTTCGCCCTCAGAATGACAACAAAGTTGTCAGTTTATAAGTTGACAAGTGTCCATACTCTCTACTCTCTACTCTCTACTCTCTACTCTATGCCCTCTGCCCTTTGAACCTCTGAACTTTTTTTCCAGATGAGCACCTTTGGTGCAATTTGGAAAATTCCTATGCTTTAAAGAATCTCTCTCTCCTTATGAGATCCCGATAGGTTTCTCTCTCACGCACTACCTGGAATTTATCTCCTCTTACCAATACTTCGGCCCCGCGGCAACGGGAGTTGTAATTAGAAGACATAGAAAACCCATAGGCTCCAGCGCTAAATATTGCCAAAAAGTCTTTTCTCCTCACACGAGGAATTTCTCTATCCTTAGCAAGAAAATCGCCGCACTCGCACAAAGGACCAACAACATCAGCAACTATTTTGTCTGTAGTCACCTCATCTTTAACTGGCTTTATCTCATGATAAGCATCATAAAATGCTGGTCGAATGAGGTCGTTCATCCCCGCATCAACAACGACAAATTTTTTGTGAGGCGTCTCTTTAAGATACAGGACCTGCGTAATTAGAATTCCTGCATTTCCTACCAATCTTCTTCCCGGCTCAAAGATAATTTTAAGTCCGGTCGCTTTGACTAAAGAAGCGATTGCTTGCCGATAATCGGATAACAGAAGAGGGGGCTCGTTTGAGTATGTAATGCCTAATCCTCCTCCTACATTTAGGTATTTCAGCCCTATTCCCACATCCTTTAACTTAGTGAGTAAAGGTGCTATCTTCTCCAGCGCATCCATAAATGGCTCAAGAGATGTTATCTGAGAGCCAATGTGGATGTGAATGCCGGTAACCTCTAAGTTTTCAAGCTCATTTGCCAGACGATAGCTCTCAATTGCTGAGGATATCTCAAACCCAAATTTACTTTCCTTTAGCCCAGTAGCAATGTGAGGATGGGTTTTTGGGTTAATGTCGGGGTTCACTCTAAGAGAAATCCTGGCTTTCTTTCTCATCTCTCCCGCAGTGGAATTAAGCAACATTATTTCCTCATCGGAGTCCACGTTGAACATCAGAATACAGTGCTTGAGAGCAAAACTTAGCTCTCTTGCCATTTTCCCGTTCCCATTAAAAACTATTTTTCCCGGAGGAACGCCAACCTGTAAAGCTTTACGCAATTCACCTTCAGAAACGACATCAGCCCCACAACCTACTTCAGCTAAGACCTTGCAAAGGGCAAGGTTAGAGTTTGCTTTGTATGCATAACAAACCAGAGAATCCAGTCCAGAAAAAGCGCTCTCAAAGTCGTAATAATTATTGAGCAATGCATCGAAGCTATAGAGATAGAAAGGAGTGCCGACCTCCTCGGCAATTTCTGCCACCTTCACATCTTCGCTGTAAAGCTCACCGCCAATATACTTAAAACCATTCATTTATCAATCACCAGTCCACCAGTTAAATTAAATATCAAATTGTAAATTTTAAATTGCAAATTTTAAATTGCAAAATTGCCCTCTGCTCTATGCCCTCTGCCCTTTGAACCCTTTTGATTTTCTTAATTATATCATACCTCGCTAAAATTCCAAGTTTTTTCAAGCTTTTTGATTAATCATTCTAAAATGTGTTAAACTATGAAATGAAGTGTAGGAATTTGAAAAATTGCACCAAAGGTGCTCATCGCTTGAGAAAAGGGTTCAGAGATTCAGGGGTTCAGAGTTCAATGGTTTAGAGGTTCAGAACCCAGAACAGTGAACCCGGAACCCAGAACCCGGAACCCTGAACAGTGAACCCGGAACGGTGAACGGGTATCCCCGAAGGGAGATAGCTTGTAATGAAAGGAAAAGTTCTAAAATTAGGTGATAACATCAATACTGACGAGATAATCCCCGCTGTCTACTTGAATACAAGCGATCCATTTTTTCTTGCTCAGCACTGCCTGGAGGGGTTAGACAAAAATCTTCCTGCCCGAATAGAGCCGGGTAATATAATTGTAGCAGGGAGAAATTTTGGCTGCGGCTCATCGCGCGAGCATGCCCCACTGGCAATTAAGGGAGCAGGGATTTCCTGCATTATTGCGGGAAGTTTTGCTCGCATTTTCTACCGCAATTCTATTAACATTGGATTGCCAATCCTGGAGTGCCCTGAGGCAGTTCAGGGAATAGATGAAGGGGACATCCTTGAAGTTGATATTTCTGCTGGGACAATAAGTAAGCCTCCTGCTCACCATAAAGGTAGCGCCGATAGTGATGAGAATGTTACATGGATAGTTGCTCCTTTTCCTGAGTTTATGCAGAAGATAATCGCCGCTGGTGGGCTAATGAAGTACATCTTGACAAAGTCAGATGACCAAAGATGAAGAGATAGTTTTTTTGCAATTTAAAATTTGCAATTTAAAATTTGCAATTTGCCCAGTGGGGATAGCTTAGAGGGTACATTGAAATATCTACAATACCTTTTGTATCAATTAGGTAGCTTCCTCTCTCGTCGGAGCCCCCTGTGGCTCAGTTATTGGTTAGCCCATAGAGCAGGGAGCATAAGCTACTTTTTGAGAAGGAAGGCACGCCTCGCGGTCAGGGAGAACATACAACAGGTTTTGGGTAATAGCGATGAAGTTAGCGCTAAAACGAAGGCGTGTTTTCAAAACTTCGCTAAATATGTGGTCGATTTTTTTCGCTTTCCAATGATAAACAAAGAAAACCTAAGTGAACTCATAACCATTGAGGGGAAAGAGCATCTGGATGAGGCGCTTGAGCACGGAAAAGGGGTGATTGCCCTGTCGGCTCATCTGGGACACTTTGAGCTAGCGGGAGCTGCACTTTCTCTTTTGGGTTACCAGGTAAATGCCGTTTCTCTGAGACAACCAAACCCCTTTATTGATAGATTGTTTATCAGACAAAGAGAAAAGTGTGGAATGAAGGGGATTCCTTTTGGTTCAGCGGCAAGAGGGTGTTATCGAGCGCTCCAAAAAGGGGAGATAGTTGCCCTTTTAGGAGATCGGGACATAATGGGCCAGGGTGCCAAGTTCTTTTTTTTTGGCAAAGAGACCACTATCCCTCGTGGCCCAATCAGCCTGGCGCTCTCCACGGGTGCCGCCATTCTCCCCGGTTTCGCAGTGCGAGGGAAAGATAACAAATTTTGTCTTTTCATAGAAAAGCCTTTTTTTGTTGCCTCAACGGGGAACAAAGAAAAGGATATTATGGAGGCAACAAAAAAGGCTATTGAGATATTGGAAACCTACATCAGTCGTTATGTTGAGCAGTGGGGCATGTTTCACAGAATATGGGGGGGAAAATGAATCGATTTCTTAAGGAGCTAAAATTTGATGAAAAGGGCCTTATTCCCGCCATCATCCAGGAGGTAGAAACAGAAGAGGTGTTGATGTTGGCCTATATGAACGAAAGGGCAGTTACAGAAACTATTGCTACGGGCAGAACACACTTCTGGAGCCGCTCACGGGAGAAGCTCTGGAAGAAAGGAGAAACATCAGGATGTGAGCAAATTGTACAGGAGATCTTGTTTGATTGCGATGGTGATGCGCTGCTCATCCGCGTTCACCAGAAAAAATTTGCCTGCCATACAGGATATAAGTCATGCTTTTATCGGAAAATTAATAAAAAAGGAGAGTTAGTTATCGTGGGCTGCAAATTCGAAGTATAGGAATTTTTCAAATTGCACCAAAGGTGCTCATCTGGAAAAAGGTTTAAAGGTTCAGAGGTTCAAGGGTTCAAAGGTTCAGAACCCTGAACAGTGAACCCGGAACCCTGAACGGTGAACCCAGGCTGATGCACTGGTGTTCTGGTGCACTGGTTGTCTGAGGCGGATAGCTTGAAGAAGGGAGGAAATAGATGAACCGGCAAATATTCAGAGAGTACGATATTCGGGGAATAGCAGAGGAGGACCTTGTCCCGCCATTAACAGAGAACCTGGGAAAGGCTATTGGGACCTATGTCCAAAGGATGGGTGGAAAAAATATTGTTATTTGCCGGGACAACCGCTTATCGTCAAAGCGGCTGCGAGACGAGCTCATCTCCGGGCTGCTCTCCACCGGTTGCAATGTCAGCGATATCGGTGAACTGCCTACCCCAATACTGTACTTCTCAATAATTCATTACCACAAAGACGCAGGAGTAATGATCACTGGCAGCCACAACCCTTCTGAATTTAATGGTTTTAAGATTTCTTATGGTGAGAGGTCCATTTATGGAGATGAAATTCAGGAGCTAAGAAGAATTATTGAATCAGGGACATTCAGTAGTGGAGAAGGGATTCTCACCAAAGAAAACCCTGTCTCCAGCTATATAAACTGCATTAAGGAAAAGATAAGCATGGAAAGAAGCATAAGGGTAGTGGTTGATGCTGGAAATGGCACAACCTCTAGCCTCGCGCCGAGACTCTTAAAAGAAATAGGATGTGAAGTAATCAAACTCTACTGCCAATCAGACGGAAACTTTCCCAACCACCACCCTGACCCTACTATTCCGGAAAACTTAAAAGATTTAATTGCTACCGTTAAAAAAGAAGGAGCAGGCCTGGGAGTAGCATATGATGGCGATGGAGATAGAATTGGGGTAGTTGATGAAGAAGGGGAGATAATCTGGGGCGATAAATTAATGATTGTTTTCGCCAGAGAAATCCTTGCCAAAAACCCGGGTGCAAAAATTGTTTTTGATGTAAAGTGTTCACAAAACCTAACAGAAGAAATTGAGAAATCAGGCGGAATTCCCATTATGTGGAAGACAGGGCATTCATTAATTGAGGCTAAAATCAAGGAGGAAGGAGCTCTTTTAGGCGGTGAGATGAGCGGACATGTCTACTTCGCTGACAATTACTTTGGCTACGATGACGCTCTGTTTTCCACCGCAAGGCTAGTGAAAATTCTCTCGCGAACGAATAAAAAGCTATCCCGGTTTCTTACCGGCATCACCGAATATAAATCAACCCCGGAGATAAGGATACCATATCCCGATGAGCAGAAATTTGAACTTGTTGAGAGGGTAAAAAAATACTTCAGTGAGAAATATAAAACAATTAATATTGATGGAGTGAAGGTACTTTTTGCGGATGGATGGGGGCTAGTTAGAGCATCAAATACCCAGCCAATCCTTGTTTTGCGATTTGAGGCGCGCACTGAGAAAAGGCTGGAGGAGATAAAATCACTCATAACTAACAAAATAAAGGAGCTTCAGTGAGCAGATTGACCAGGAAAAGCAGTGCAGGAGGAAAATCATTCTGGAGAATATGGGTTATTGACACACTAATTCCTGCTGGCGCCACTGCTTTATTCATCATCACCTTTATTGCTCAGTTGTACAGAATCCCCAGCGGCTCAATGGAACCGGCTCTCCAAGTAGGAGACCGAATATTGGTTTCTAAATTTGCCTATGGCATAAGAATTCCTTTTAGCGGGAGGCGGGTTCTCCAGAGAAGAGCTCCGGAAAGAGGAGACGTTGTCGTCTTCCTTTTTGACGAGGATGGCAGGAGAAGAAATTTCGTTAAGCGAGTAGCTGGAACCCCCGGGGACAGAATTAAAATAAAAGATGGGAATGTCTATATAAATGGCATTGTCATTGATGAGCCACCACACATTCCGAGAGATCGCTATTATCCAATCAGGGCGGGGTCTTATGGTTATAACGAGGTAGAGGTTCCGGCAGGAAAGCTCTTTGTACTTGGGGACAACGCCGCCATCAGCCGCGATAGTCGCTCGTGGGGATGGCTCTGCCAGAGGAAAGTGAAAGGAAGAGCGGTTTTAATCGCCTGGCCGCCGAGAAGGGTTAGCCTGCTATTCTAAGTTTGTATCCGTTCAGGGTTCAAGGGTTTAGGGGTTCAGGGGGCAGAGGGCATAGAGCATAGGGCAATTTTGCAATTTAAAATTTGCAATTTAAAATTTGCAATTTGATATTTAATTTATCTGGTGACTGGTGCTCTGGTGCTCTGGTGCTCTGGTGTTCTGGTGCGCTGGTGATTGGTAATTGGTAATTAGGGACTGGTGCTCTGGTGCGCTTGTGCACTAGAGACTGTGAACCTACGAACGATTATCTAAAAGATGTTTTCTTTATAAAATAAATCGCCGCCGCAATAAAAACAATATTGGCAAGCCAAGCACCTATAACGGGTGGAAGCGCGCTCTTCCCCAGCAACTGCCCCAGGTTAAATAAAACCAGATAGGTAAGCGCCAACCCAAGTGCTCCTCCAAATCCAACCGCTGCCCCCACCTGTTTTGCTCCCATTGCAAAAGGAATACTAATCAAGACAACAACCAAGTTGGCAATGGGACGAGAGACTCGAGAGTGAATTGCAACCAACTCCTCTCTCGGTAAAAGTCCACCCACTTTTAGCGCCCTGATGCGCATCCTTAGCTCTTGAAAAGTAAGTTCCTCCACTCTTTTTTCACCTATCAAAAAATCAACAGGGGTTTCAACAACATCCAGCTCCATAAGTGGCTCTGGACCAAAAGCCACCTCCCTATCAACATGCTTCACTGTAAAGCCTCTATAAAGAACCCAGCGGTTATCCTGCCACACAGCCCTTTCGGCGTTAACCCTCCACTCTAATGCCCCATCCCGCGAGAACCTCAGTATCTCCAATCCTGTAATAGTGTTCGTCTCCCCATCGAACTCCCTGGCGAAAAAAATGTTCCCGCCCTCTCCATAGAGAAGTAAGTTTGTCAGAACGAGTGGAGTGGGCTCTCCTCTCCTTGTTTTTTCTATTATATTTGCCCGTCTTGTTGCTTCAGGGGCAACTGTCTCGCCAACAAATGCAGTAAAAAGACTGATAAGAAAAGCAGTTGCAAGTAAAGGGAGTATTGCTCGATAAGAGCTTACACCCGCCGCCATCATTGCGGTAAACTCATTATTTCTTACTAATCTACCCAACCCAAACAAAACAGCCATAATACAGGATAATGAACCAATAATAATAAAAACTTCGGGAGTGCGATTTAAATAATAATCAATCATTGTCGCCACTGGAAGCCCGATGGCAATCCACTCATCGGATTTCTCAAAGAGGTCAACCACTTGATAAATGGCAACAAAGACTATAGAAGCAAGGAAATATGCCCTTAAAAAGCCCACAGCAAGGTAGCGGTCAAGAATCTTCATAATTTCTCCAAAAGGGTTCAAGGGTTCAAGATTACATTTTGTAAATATTCAGCGAAAGCCGTCCAATTTTAGGCACATAGGCACTAAGGCACAGAGGCACAGAGTTTAATAGCAGAGCATTTTTCCTTGTGCCTTGTCTTTATTCTTTGTGCCTTTGCCACTTTGTGCCTTTCAGTCAACGGAGTTGACTGAGTATTTACAACATTTTTTGAGCTTAGCTTTTTCCCGCTCACTACCTATCTACTCACTTTGCTTTTAACCATCCTTAATTAAGAAGATGCCGGCAGCGGCGAGCAACCCCCCAGGGAGCCACATCGCAATGATAGGAGGAAGTATGCCTTTTTCGCTGAGGGCGCCAAAAAACATCATCATTATGTAATAAATGATAACAACTAAAAAGCTTAACCCAAACCCTACCGATCTGCCACCTTTCTTAACAATAGCTCCCAGCGGCATTCCGATAATCACAA
>CAZVBB010000038.1:0-7968 GCA_964625285.1 uncultured bacterium
TTTTGCATTTTGATTTGTAATTTTGATTTTTACACTTTGATTTTTGCATTAAACCTTTATTTAGTTTACAGAGTAACATAGGAAGTGAAAAGTGAAAAAAGGATTCAAGAGTTCAGGGTTCAGAGTTCAAAGGTTTAGAGGTTCGGAACCCAGAACAGTGAACCCGGAACCCTGAACGGTGGACTGGTGCTCTGGTTATCGGTATACTGGTGACTTTTTAACAGCCCGTGTGTCCGGAGCAGTGTAACGTCGGACAGGATACATCCTTTATCGCCATCGGCGACAATCTGGCCTTTGTCCAGAATAATAATACGCTCGCAGAGTGCTTGCACCATCTCCAGGTCATGAGAGGCGATTACCCTGGTCATTGTCAGCCCGCGCAGCAACTCTATAAACCCCCACTTTGCCCGCGGATCGAGATTGCTGGTGGGCTCATCAGCCACCAGTATTTCCGGGCTCATGGAAAGGACAGTAGCGATGGCAATGCGCTTCTTCTCGCCCACGCTGAGGCGATGCGGTAACCGTTTCTCATAGCCATCCATTCCCATCCATCTTAGCGCCTGAGTAGCCCGTTGGATAACCTCTTCCCTGCGAAACCCCATATTTATGGGCCCGAAGGCAACATCATCAAAGACAGTGGGCATAAAAAGCTGGTCATCAGGGTCTTGAAAGAGAAGCCCCACGCCTCTCCTTATCTCTTTTATACTCTCCTTCCCCATTTTCTTTCCCAATATTTCTACATTTCCATTCTTGCTCACCAGAATGCCGTTGAGATGTAATAAGAGGGTAGTTTTTCCCGCTCCATTGGGGCCAATCACGCCAACAGATTCTCCTCTAAAAATATCGATGGAAATTCCCCGCAGTCCAGGCGTTCCGTCAGGGTAGATATAGCTGAGATTTGCAATACTTATCGCTTTTTCTCTCATTTGGATGATCCTCAAAACACATTTAGTGCCACTGCTATCGCTATTAAAATGGCAGCTTTTAAGATGTCCGTTTTGTGCATCTTGAACTCAATTAGAGTACAAATGTTTCCCTCATATCCCCGGGAGAGCATAGCATTGTAAACTCTCTCGGCTCTTCCCTGGCTCCTGATGAAAAACATGCCAATTAGCTTACCCATTGTACTGATGGAGCCTACATTCAATCCTGCGCTGAATCCTCTCGATGCAAGCGCCCGCAACATCCTTTGAAATTCTCCTATTAGAACAAAAATGTATCGGTAGGTAAACATTATCATCTGCACCAGTTTAGGAGGTACTCTAAGCCTTTCCAGAGCCTTCATGGCGACATCGAACCTCATAGTGCCTACCATAGGGAGTACGAGGATAATTGCGGCAAGTGCCCTAACTGCTATCAAGGAGGCATACTCCAGCCCACCGGTGGTAACTCTCAGGAAGGCGAATCTTACAACCTCATTTCCCTGATGATAAGTGAAGAGAATAATCACACTGAGAGGGAGGATGAAGAGACTGACCCCTACCAGATGCCCCAGTACGAAGCGAAGAGGTAGCCTCGATATAAAAACCAGAAGGAGGGCGACGGCTAACCCAACAGAGGCCATCATCATATCTGGGATGAGGACCACCGAGAAGATCAGGCTAAGAATAGCGACCAGCTTGGCCCGCGGGTCCCACCGGTGAATTGGGGAGGTAAGTCCGGCATATCTGTCTATTTGAGGATACTCTATCATTCGCTACCTATCGGGGTCTAAAGCCCCTTAACGTCTGCGGGTTTACCCTTGCCATGAACTGAGCAAAGGCACCCACAACTATACCCTCTATTGCTATTACCGGAAGATGCGCCACAACGACGAACGGTATCACATCTTTAAGGTGCTCACCTGTAGTAAGCAAACACAGGGAAAGCAACAGGATCCCTAATACTATCGCCGTTCCCCCCGCCAGACCACCAAATATTGCATATCTTCCTCTAATATTGGTTCGGGTTCCCACCGCAAAAAGCCCGTAAGCTGCCAATGCCGGCAGTCCCAAGATAACCGCATTTATTCCTACGGTAGTTATACCTCCATGTTGAAAAAGAAGGGCTTGCAGGATTAAGGCAACAAGAATAGCCGGGAAAGCAAGCAGCCCGAGAGTTATCCCGGCTAAGCCAGTCAATATAAGATGAATGCTTGTTGGACCTGTCGGGACATGGATTAATGAAGCCACAAAGAGCGCCGCGGTAATTATCGAGAGTTTTGGCAGTTCGCTCGTGTCTGTTTTTTTGGTTAAGACATAAGCGGTTAATGCCCCAGTAATCACATATCCCGATACCCAGACTTGAGGCGACAGAATGCCATCTGAAATGTGCATCAGCCTCTTCTCCTTTTGAAGAATAGCGCCGTGCCGATAAATCCCCAGATAACACAGACCGCCATCACTGCCAACTGGAGCGGGGTATAACCGGTGTCGCCTGCCTTCGCCATACCCTCACCGATAGGGATACGGAGCATACCACCGTGCCCCATATGCCTCACCTTGACGACCCATTCCCCTGGCCACTCAGGCATGAAGGTGAAACGCCCATTCTCATCGCAGACCCCGGTGAACCAAGGTATGGACGGCTCACCAGGAGCATAAACCATAACCTGAGCCCCAGACATTAGCTCACCGGTATCGTAAGCAGCCAAAATCTCGACTACTATACTTGTCTTATACCCAAGCTCAACGCCGTGAGCGAACGCCGTTGCCAACGTACCAAAAGCGAGAAGAAAAACAAGTAGGATAGTAAAAAGTCTCCACTTCATCTCCACAACCTCCCTTTCATTATTTTTCCTCCCTTGTCATTTTTTTCTTTTCCCCTTTCCCACTTACTACCTACCCACTCATCAGTTCAGTCCCCAGTGCACCAGAACACCAGTCGGGTTAAACAAATCCGCATCACGGCTATAGATATCCGTAACCTTAAAAAAGTGAGACACTTTGTGTCAAACCCTAAATTCTAAATCCTAAACAAATCCAAAATTCAAAATTCTAACCCAAGTTTGACACTTAATATTGCTTATCGTCGATAACCATCTGAATTTTTCTACACTACATTGCCATTTTTTGTAGGGGGTGGATTTATCCACCCCGACGAGAACGGGTTTGATAAATCGAACCCCTACAGATCAATTGTCAAACTTGGGTTCTAAATCCAAAACTTCTTTCTTTTGAGTTTTGAGCTTTCTTCTCATTTGAGTTTGTTTCGAGTTTCGGGTTTTTCTTATTACCCTTGAACCTCTTAAACCCTTTTTCTCATTTGTATGCAATTGCAATTGGTTGCATTAACCAGACAAAAAAATATTTTAATGAGGTTTCTGAAAAAAGCCTCAGAGCCCTCTGATTACACAGACGCTGTTGTGAGCGAACGAAGTGGTGAGCCAAAGCCCCGAGCGAAGTGAGGGGGAAGCAATCTTATTAAGATTCCTCTCGGAGTTTACCCTGAGCAAGATTCTTCCACGTTCGCTATCGCTCAGTGTTAGAATGACACGAAGCGAAGGGCTCGGAATGACCCTTCGGGTCAGATTACACAGACTTTAGAGATTTCTGGATTTTTCAGAAATCTCTTAATTAACTTTTGCCACTGCAATCATAGCAGAGACCGCTCATTACCACATGTTTCGTGGCAAGGTGAAAATTATATTTTCCCTTAGCCTCTCTCTCCACTGAAGAAAAAAGGTTCCTGTCGCAATCTATACTTTTACCACAGGCATAGCATATTAGATGATGGTGGTGCCCCTCTTCTGCATGGTGGTAAATGAATCTATCGCCGAATTTGCTCTTAAATACACATCCTAATTCCTCAAGAAGTTCTAATGTTCGGTATATGGTTGACTTATTAACACCAGGGATTCTGGGCTGGACATACTCAAAAATCTCCTCAGCGGTGAGGTGAGCGCAGGTGTTGTGAACCAGACCCAGAATCATCTGACGCTGAGGAGTGAGCTTGTGTCCTTTTTGCTTTAATGTCGTAGTGCAACTCATTGTTATTACACCTAATTGTAATTATATCATCCCATTCACCAACTTGTCAACCTTTTTAATTTTTTTCACTTTCCACTCACTGCCTACTACCTACCCTTTATTTAACAGGCTGTCACAAAACACGTTCCAGCCTGTGATTACACAGATATTGTCGACGAAGTTTTTAATCTGTGTAATCTGAATTTTAATCGGTGTAATCAAGGGCGGCACTTTTGTGACGCCCTATTTATTTAGGCTTTCTTACTGATTAGATTTCTGACATAATTTCGGCCTGCAGTAGCATCCGGCGCGTAAAAATCTGCACCGATTTCGTCGGCGAATTTCTGAGAGACGGGAGCACCACCAATCATAATCTTGACTTTCTCGCGTAACCCCGCTTCCTTAATTGCCAAAATCGCCTCCTTCATATTAAGCATGGTGGTCGTAAGTAAAGCGGAAAATCCAACAACTACAGGACTATTTTTCTTGATGGCATCAATAAACTTTTGCGGGGAAACATCCATGCCTAAATCAATCACCTCAAATCCTACTCCTTCAAGAACCATAATCACGATGTTCTTTCCAATGTCATGAAAATCACCCCTGACAGTTCCAATGACAACTTTACCCAATGGCTTGATATTGCTTTGGGTAAGGGCAGGCTTTAAGACCTCAAGACAGTGTTGCATAGCCCTTGCCGCTACCAGCATCTCAGGTATATAGTAATCACCCTTTTGGAAAAGGTCTCCTACCTCATCCATACCTGAAATCAATGCTTCTTTCATAATCGCTTCGGGATTTGCTCCCTGGTCAAGTAGCTCTTTGACCTGCTTCGCCGCTTCAGTAGCAGCTCCCTTCATCACTAACTCTTTTAACTTCTCCATAATCACCCCCTCCACTAAAAAGAACACCAGCGCACCAGAGCACCAGTCACCAGTCCATTTTCCCCTCACCTTAATCCTCAATCCTCCCTGCCTGTGCACTTTGTTACTTCCTTTGGTTCTTGATATACTGAAGACAATAATCATCAAATCCTGCTAATGCGCGAGATGCATATACGACCTCCATCATCCCCTCATCAGTAGGGTCCATAATGGTTCCATCTAAACCTGTTTTCACCAGCATCGCCAAGAAGGTGCGGTTGAGCAGACGGCGGTTGGGTAACCCAAAGGAAACATTGCTTACCGCGGTGAATGTCTTCACATCAAGCTCTTGCTTTATTCGTCGGATAGCCGTCAGTACCTCCCTTCCCTGCTCTGGGCTACTTCCAACAGACATGCAGACTGTGTCCACATAGAGGCGGTCACGATTAAGGCCTGCGCAATCACACTTTTTCAAAAGTACGCGAGCCTCTTCTATGCGCTCTTCTGCAGTCTTGGGCATGCCATGCTCTCCCATAGCGAGTCCAATCACTTCAGCTCCACTCTCCGCTGCTAATTCTATCAACTTTGCACTTCTTTTCTCATTACTAATGGAGTTTATCACCGGTGGAGTCGAGCAAGCCGCGAGCCCTGCTTCCATGGCAACGGGGTTGGATGTGTCAATGGCTAAACGAACATCCTTCCCGAGCTCATTTTCTATAATACTGATTAGCCACTGAAGATCTTCTATCTCGTTCTTTATGGATTGTCCGGCATTTAGGTCAATCACATGCGCTCCTGCTTCAAACTGTGTACGGGCTACTCTGCGAATGAGAACCTCATCCTTTTCTTCAAGGGCTTTTGCTATCTCACTACGAGTTGAATTAATCAATTCTCCGATTATAAAGAACATGTCATCTCCTTTATTAGAGATTTCTGAAAAAGTTCGAAATCTCTAATTACACAGATTTTTATCATTGAGACAATCGGTGTAATTTTCCTGTAATCGGTGTAATCAATGGCAGCACTTTTGTGACGCCCTACTTTAAAGATAGAAAGAATTATGCTAAAATTGCTCTAATATGTCAATTGGATTAATATAGATTTCTGAAAAACCCAGAAATCTTTGATTACGCCGATTAAATATCGATTACACAGATTAAAGCATACCGACCGAGAAAATCTGTGTAATCTTTTTGAAATCTGTGTAATCAGAGGTCTCTGAGGTTTTTTTTCAGAGACCTCTAATAAAATGAGAAGTAAGCTAACGAGGCTGGCTGGTGGGATTGGGTTGGCAACACTGGCAAGTCGCATTTTGGGACTTGTAAGGACAGTATTGATTGCAAAATATTTTGGTGTCGGGGTCTTCGCCGATGCCTTTTTTATCGCTTTTCAAATCCCGAATGTAATGAGAAGATTGTTTGGCGAGGGTGGACTACAAGCCGCTTTTATCCCGGTATTTACAGAATGCATAGAGAAAGATGGCAGACACTCTGCCTGGGAAATGGCAAGTGCAGTGGCTAATATCCTGATGGCGTCTCTCTTTATTATCAGCGGCATAGGAGTTTTGCTTGCTCCGATTGTTACCGGGCTCCTGGTTCCGGGTTTTGACGCAGAAAGCGCTGCTATTACTACAGACCTGCTGCGGATAATGTTTCCGTACATTTTCTTTATCGGACTTGCCACCCTCGGTATGGGTATTCTCAATTCCCTGCGGCATTTTGCTATCCCTGCAATCACTCCGATTATTCTTAATCTCTTTATGATTGCCGCTCTCTTTTTCTTTATTACTCCTGAAAGCAGGACTGGAATTATAATTCTGTCGGTTTCGGTTATTCTTGGAGGAGTGGGGCAGCTTCTTATTCAGTTTCCGATATTAATCGCGAAGGGAATGCAATTCAGATTAATTTTTAATCATCCAAAAATAAAAAAACTCTTTCTTTTGATGATCCCGGCAACTTTAGGACTTGCCATTTATCAGATAAATATCGTTGTTGACCGCATTTGTGCTTCCTTTGCCTTTATCGTAGGAGAGGGAGCAATATCTGCTCTTACTTATGGGATGTGGATAGTGGAGGTTCCAATTGCTATCTTATCCACTGCTATTGCTACTGCTACTTTTCCCCACCTTGCTGGTTATGCTGCAAAAGGAGAAATTGCAAAGCTACGAGAGATGTTCTCGTTTTCATTTCGTATGGCGCTTATCTTTCTTATTCCTGCTTCAGCAGGGTTAATAGTTCTCCGAAAACCAATTATCAGTTTACTCTTTGAAAGAGGAGCTTTTGACGCTGCAGCTACTGAGATTACGGCAACTGCACTTCTTTTCTATTCAATAGGATTGTTTGCTTACGGGGCAGTTCATATCCTGAGTAAAACATTTTACTCTCTTCAGGATATGAAAACACCGCTTCGGGCAGCTATCGTTGCTATGGTTTCTAACGTAGTGCTCAACATTATTCTTATGTTTCCTCTCGGGCTTGGAGGGCTCGCTCTCGCCACTTCTATCTCAGCAATCATAAATATGTTCATTCTCATCTTCCTGCTTAATAGGAAGATTGGCGGAGTTGAGGGAAAGAAAATTCTTAATTCTCTATTTAAAATTATTCCAATAACTGCTATGATGGCATTTCTCTGTTATATGCTTATGGGAATGTTTGCCAATGAGATTCTGGCAGTACTTATCCCGATTACTGCCGGGATAGCTTTCTTCATAGGAGCCTCTCTCCTGTTGAAGCTTGAGGAAGTAGGGGTAATAGTGAGAAGAAAATAGAAAAGGGCAGAGGGCAGAGGGCAGAGAGCAGAGGGCAGAGAGCAGATGAAAAATGCAGGCTGAAGATGTTTAGGCTGTAGGCTGAAGGCTGTTAGGTAGGAAAAATGAAATACAAAAAAAGACTAGTGAACTTTCATTTTACTGGTGCTCTGGTGCGCTGGTGCTCTGGTGCTCTGGGTTGGTGCTCTGGTGCACTGGTGCCTGGTGCTCTGGTGCACTGGTTAAAGTAAAGTGAGTTTATAGATGAATCTTTCAGTTCAATTAGCTCCGAAGCATTCTCAGGGATTATTACTGACTAATCCGGTGATGACTGCCTCAGGCACCTTTGGTTATGGTACAGAATATAGCCGTTTATTTGATATTCAGAAATTAGGAGCTATCGTATGCAAGG
>CAZVBB010000039.1:0-7916 GCA_964625285.1 uncultured bacterium
TTTCAGGAATCTGTGTAGGAATATCAGACTATTATTTAGTTGACAGAGCACTATATATAATTCACGCTTCACATTCTGGATTCTGACTCCCTGAATTTTACATTGACATCCTCTTTTTTCTCTGATATACTGCCTCTACCCCTAATAAAGAGAACTTGAAGCATAGGAATTTGAAAAATTGTGCCAAAGGCACTTCCGCCTAGGCGGACTTGTTGCTCTACGAGCTCATTGCTTGATCATAAGGTTAAGGAAATCATAACAATGATCATAAGGTTAAAGAAGCATAACAATGATGCAAAAGGAACGAAATTAGAACGATGATCCTATGCGGATTAGGAGAAGTTTACAGGGAAACAATTGCACAAGAGCAGGACTTACCCCCTCACCCTTCCCTTCCGCCTAGGCGGAAGGATTAAGGTGAGGGGAAAATGGACTGAAGACCGGTGCTCTGGTGCACTGGTTACCCGAAGGGGATAGCTTGAGCAGATAACAAATGAATGAAGGAGAGAAAAGTGAAAGAAAAAGAATATGAAGGAGTGTTTATCATTGACCCTGAGGCTGGAGAGGATGGAGCCGAAATTGCAATTGCCAAGATTGAGAAGATAATCAGCAAGCATAAAGGAAAGATAAAGAAGAAAGAAAAATTAGAGGAGAGAAGCTTTGCTTATGAGATCAAAAAGAAAAGAAAGGGGTATTACTTTTCAATAGACTTTAATGCTCCATCCAAGGCAATTGCTGAGCTAAGAAAATCTTACAATCTTGAAGATTCAATTCTAAGGCACTTAATTCTCTGTAAAGATGAATAAATAAGCAATAAGAATTCAGTACTCAGTGAATGGTGAATAGTAACTGCCGGCTGAGGTTTTTTTGAGAAAGAGGAGAGAGGTAATGGCTAGTTTTAACAGAGTGTTTTTGATGGGTAATTTAACCCGGGATCCTGAGTTGCGATATTCAGAGAGCGGAACTGCCGTGGCTAATTTAGGGCTTGCCGTAAACACAAGATATCGCGCTCAAGATGGGGAGTTAAAAGAAGATGTCTGTTTTGTTAGAGTAGTTGTTTGGGGGAAACAGGCGGAAAACTGCAGCCAGTATCTAAATAAAGGGAGCGGGGTTTTTGTTGAGGGCAGACTTCAGAGTCGCTCCTGGGAGACGGAAGATGGGCAGAAGCGGTCTGTTATGGAGGTCAGAGCGGATCGTGTTCAGTTTCTAGGCAGACCCCGGGATACGGAAGGGATAGTTGAAGGAAGAGAAACACCCTCTGGAGAGAGAGATGAAAAAGAGGCTAGTGGGTATTCCCATGAGGAGGAAAAGGAGTGAGAGTAGGAAAATTAAAGACACGGAAAAAAAGTTTATTAGAAAGCCCAATGCGTCGGCGAGTATGCCATTTCTGTAAAGAGAGGAAAGAAGAAATAAGCTTTAAAGATGCTATGAGTTTAAAAAATTACACTACCGAGCGCGGAAAGATTCTGCCGCGAAAAATCTCTGGCAACTGTGCCAAGCATCAGAGAATAGTATCGCTTGCCATTAAAAGAGCTCGGTTTTTAGCCATTTTACCGTTTGTGGCTAAGCATAACAATTAACAATAAATGGTAATAGTAGGTAGTGAATAGTAGGTGGTAAGAGGGAAGGGCAGAGAGCATAGGACACTTGTTAACTTGGTAATTGGTAATTGGTAATTTTCCTTTCCTAAACAATTTGCAATTTTCAATTTGCAATTTACAATTTACTGGACTTGTCAACTTGTAAACTGGTGATTGGTGTTCTGGTGCACTGGTGACTTTTTTGAGGAAATAAATAATGAAGGTTGTATTGAGAGAAAACAAGGATGGAATAGGCCAGGCAGGAGATATCATTACAGTTGCTAATGGGTTTGCACGCAATTTTCTGTTCCCACGTGGATTGGCCATGGAAGCTACCTCAAAAAATATTAATGTCGTGACTGAAGAACGAAAACAGCAAGTAAAGCAGGTAGAGTTAGAAAAAAAGAAGCTGGAAAAAATGGCCCATACCCTAAAGGAGGTCTCTATTACAATTCCGGTTAAAGTTGGCGAGGACGGGAAATTCTTTGGCTCAATTACCACAACTGATATTGCTCTTGCCCTTGAAGAAGAGGGAATTAAGCTCGACCGGAAAAAAATAGTAATCGCTGAGCCAATAAAGACCATTGGAATTCATCATATTCCAGTAAAGCTTCACCCAACTCTCAGTGCCGAGATAAAATTATGGGTAGTTAAAGAGTAAACATAAGGGCTCGTCCTTGATGTAATCTTTTCTAAAATCTGTGTAATCACAGGATCAAGGCGCTGAAGAAGCTGTTCAACCCAAATTTTGCATTAGTCCCGCCCTTTCTTGGAAAAAACGGGATCTTTCACCCCGCCCATTTTGTAATTGAAGTTCGTCGTAATTTCCATGGGTATGAATTAACGGGGCGTGAGAATGTAGAAGAAACAGTGGGGCAAAAGCCTGAGAAGGTGGTAATGGATGCTGGCTATTACTCCAAAGATAATCTAGTCTGGTTAATTCATACCTGAATTGTAGTTGCCCTGTATTGCACCAAAGGTGCTTCCGCCTAGGCGGACTTGTTCAAAAGGAACGAAATTAGAACGATGATCGGGGTCGCCTGCCTGTCCGCCTAGGCGGACGCAGACAGGTCTCCGACCCCGAGGTCGGGCTCTGGGACGAGCCCAACTATAATAGTTAGGGGGGCGAAATGGTGGACATAAGACTCAAAAGACTAGAGGGAAAATACAAGATTGTAATAATGGCTGTCCTTTTGGGTGTCGCTTGCTTTTTGTCCTACCATTTTCATACGGTAGTTAAAATTGATGTACCTTTCACACACTTCTTTTATATTCCGATTATCTTGGCGGCGTTGTGGTGGAAAAGAAAAGGTTTATTGGTAGCTATATTCTTATCGGTAGTCCTCATTCTCAGTCACCTTATCTTTACACCGGATGTGCCGGTTGTCTATGATTGTTTCCGAGCTGCTGCGTTTGTGACTATTGCTTTTGTAATTGCTATGGTAACTGGGCAGATGACGAAGTCAGAGGAGTTGCTAAGGAGGACAAGCAACTATCTGGAGAAGTTGTTCAACTACGCCAACGCCTCTATTATCGTCTGGGACCCGGGGCTCAGGATCACCAGGGTCAACCATGCCTTAGAGCGTCTTACCGGTTATACCGCCAACGAGGTCGTTGGCCAAGAACTGAGTATGCTCTTCCCTGAAACAAGCCGAGACCAATCGCTGATCAAGATTGTTCACACCTTGAAGGGTAAATACTGGGAGTCGGTGGAAATCCCGATTTTTAGCAAAGATAGAGATAGACGGATAGTACTCTGGAGCTTGGCAAACATCTATGCTGAGGACGGCACCACTGTTTTGTCCACCATTGCCCAGGGCACAGACATCACCGAGCGCAAGCGGGCGGAGGCAGAGAGAGAGGAACTGGAACAGAAGGCGCAACTGGCAAGCCGCCTAGCTGCCATTGGTGAGATGACATCAGGCATTGCCCACGAGATAAATAACCCGCTGACAAGCGTCATCGGTTTTGCCCAGTTAGTCATGGGTAGGAACATCCCTGATGATGTTAGGGAGGACATAGGCGTTATACACAGTGAGGCCCAGCGTGCCGCTGAGGTGGTAAAGAATCTGCTCACCTTTGCCCGAAAACATGCCCACACCCGCCAGCCCACAAACATAAACAGCGTTGTAGAGGACACACTGAAATTACGCGCCTACGAGCACCGGATAAATAACACCCAGGTTATTACCCAGCTTGACCCTAACTTGCCGGAAATTATGGTTGACTATTTTCAGATGCAGCAGGTCTTTCTAAACATCATCCTCAACGGTGAGACCGCCATGCTCGAGGCACATAACAAAGGCACATTAACCATTACTACGCAAAAGGTCAACAACACTATCAAAGTTTCGTTTACCGATGACGGACCGGGGATTGCCGAGGAAAACCTGAATCGGGTATTTGACCCTTTCTTCACCACCAAGGAGGTGGGCAAGGGAACTGGTCTGGGACTCAGCATCTGTCACGGGATAGTAGCTGAACACGGTGGCAAGATATATGCCAGAAGTAAGTTGGGTAAGGGATCCACCTTTGTCGTGGAATTACCTATCACTGCTGATTAAACAATGGAGAGGCACCAAGTGAAACATTCGGGCACCAGCAGAAAAAGAATACTCATTGTTGATGATGAAGCGATGATTAGAAGGCTTCTTCATCAGAAACTATCAAGAGAAGGCTACCAGTGTCAGGAGGCTAGTAATGCTGAGGAGGCGCTGGATAAGTTAACCAGCCACTCAATTGAACTGATGATTCTGGATATTAAAATGCCGGGCAAATCAGGAATTGAGCTACTGCCAGAGGTAAGAGCCAACTACCCCGATACGGCGGTGATTATGGCTACTGCGATTACCAAAATCGATATCGCCATCGAGTGCATGAAACAGGGAGCCGATGATTATATACTTAAACCGTTTATCTTAGATGAGGTTGTGCTAAGCATAGAACGGGTTCTGGAGAAGAAAAGACTGGAGCTTGAGATTAAACAGTACCAACAACATCTGGAGCAAAAGGTCGAAGAACAAACGCGGGAAATGAGAAAGCTGTTTCTCGGGGCCATCGAGGCGCTGGTCTTCGCTCTTGAAGCCAAGGACAGGTATACTGCCGGGCACTCTCGAAGGACGACCGAGATTGCAGTGGTTATAGGTAGGGAGGTGGGTCTATGCCCAGACGATATAGAAGACCTGCGCTGGGCAAGCTTACTCCACGACGTCGGTAAGATTGCCGTTGACCAACTTATTCAAAATAAGCCGGGCAAACTTACCTCTCAAGAGTATGAGCACATTATGATTCACGCCACTGTCGGGGCTGGCATTGTAAAGCCGGTGGTTAATCAGAAAGTAGTTGAGATGATTTGGCATCATCATGACCGTTATAATGGCAGTGGACTCAATCAAATTGTAGCCAGTGAAGACATACCGTTGGGGGCTAGAATTCTAGCTGTGGCTGATGCCTTTGATGCTATGACCTCTGCCCGTCCCTACCGCCCGGCGATATCGGTAGACGAAGCCCTGAATGAAATCAGGACAGGCGCTGGCATCCAGTTTGACCCGGTTGTAGTTACTGCCTTCCTTAAAATACCGGTGGGTGAGATAATGCTGAAGGGTGAAATTTGCTGATTGGATAAGCAGGAGGTTTGTGGAAATGAATCAATCTGACACATCGCCTTTCCTCATTATTGAGAGTGCTGAAAAAGTGATAATTTCAGATATAAGTTAAGAGTTATCCCAGATACGAATAGGAGACTTTTTCAGCAGTCTCTATTAAGATGCAAATAGTGAATAAACAGATTATTTTTGTTGAGCGCCACCGGTGTTTTGAGAATTGTGATCATTACCAAACACTGCGGGATGACGAAGCTCTTCTGCTCACTATTGATACTACATCTCATTTAACCCATTTTTTGCAAAGGAGAGCAATGAGACAGGGAAGAAGAAGCCAAAGCTAAATCCCCTGGAAAAAGAAGCTCGCTTTATGAAGCACAATGGTGGTCGAATACGGCTCAACTACAACTGTCAGGCAGCGGTTGATGAGAAAGAAAGCAGAAAAAAGGAGAATGGCGCTAAGCTGCAAACTGAAGAAGGCAAGGAGATTTATCGCCAGCGTAAAAAGATTGTGGAGCCAGTTTTTGGGCAAGTGAAGTTCAATCTGGGGTTTAGGAGATTCCGCTTGAGAAGATTGGATAAGGCAAGCGGTGAGTGCGACATTGGTCTGCTTAGTGCACAACATCAAGAAAATCTACGCCAGAATTATGGCGAAAGGGGGTGGGTTGATGACTTGACAGGGGAAATAGAGGCAGTGTATAATCCTGCTTAAAGAAGTGGCTTGTTACATCCAGGTGGAAGGGGGCTGAAGGAGAAAAAACTGAGGCTACTTGGTGATCTGGTGGTAGCCAAAGCCAAAAAAGGCTTCCAGATCATTAAAAAGGTCGAGTTTTTAGACAACTTCTTTTGTGACGCTCTGTAAATGAATGCAGGAGGAATATAAAATGCGTTCAAAGCTAATAAGCATTGTGTTGTTTGTTTTTCTCACTCTTTCTCTAATCGCAGGTATTTCTCTTGTTTTTCGCACTCGGCCGGAGGAGGTTCCCTGGCGTCCAACCGTGCTTGCCCGGGAAGGAATAGGCGTAGTAAGGATTCATGGTCCCATCCTTGTCAGTGCTTCAGGAGGAATGTTTGGAATGATACGGGGTGCTGACTATTATGTGAGTAGTATTGAAACGCTCCTCAAAAACCCCCGCGTCAAAGCAATCGTTATTAGAGTGGATTCCCCTGGAGGCTCCATTGGAGCAGTCCAGGAGCTTTATGCTGCAATCCTTGAAGCAAGAGAGAAGAAGCCAATAATTATCTCTATGGGAGATATTGCTACCTCAGGCGGACTCTATATCTCTGCCGCCGCTGACTATATTCTGGCAAATCCGGGCACGATCACCGGGAGTATCGGCGTTGCTGTGGGCAATATAAATTTTTACCGATTGATGCAGAAGCATGGTGTAGGAATGGAGGTTATTAAAAGCGGTGAACACAAAGACATTCTTTCTGCCTGGCGTGAGATGTCTGAGGAGGAGAGAGAACTCCTTCAGGCATTAGTTGATGAGCTGCATCTTCAATTCGTGAATGCTGTTGCTGCAGGAAGAGATATGGACATTGACAGAGTAAAAGAAATAGCTGATGGTAGGGTTTTCACCGGGGCAGAAGCGGTGAAGCTTGGTTTTGTTGATGAGCTTGGTGGCTTTAATAAGGCGATAGATGTAGCAATGAAAAAAGCAGGGCTTCTCGGGGAGCCCGTAATTATTGAAAAAGAACACCATTTTCTGGAAAGAATACTTTCCGGAGCAGGAGGAGAGGGTGAAATCGGGAGGCTTCTCAGACAGATTGAAGACTCTCACCTGCCCATAAAATTTATTTACCATTTTCCTTTACCCCGTTAGTCAAATGCAAAAATCAAAATGCAAAAATCAAAATGCAAAAATCAAAATGCAAAATGACAAAGCAAAATTTAAAATTGAATTTAAGAAAAGGCTATATAGATTTACTCTAAAGCTTATAGAGTTTTTAGACAAATTACCCAAAGACAATGTTTCCAGAAGAATTGGCGACCAGTTACTTCGCAGTGGTATAAGTATTATAGGGAATTACATTGAAGGGCATTCAGCAAGTAGCAAGAAAGATTTTACCAATTTCTTTAATACATCACTCAAGTCAGCTAATGAGAGCAAATTGTGGTTTACATTACTTCGTGATAGTAATCGTGTTATGCCAGAGGATGTGAAATGGTTCTTGAAGGAATTAAATGAAATCTCTAATATTTTCGCCTCAAGTATTTTGACCCTTAAAGGAAGAAAATAAATTTGCATTTTTATCTGTAATTTTGATATTTAAATTTTGATATTTAATCTATTTAGCCTAACTTGCACGAAAATTAGTAAGCGTGGTTGACTGAATATTTACTAGAAATTTAATAAGGGAGCGCTTCTTATGAGCGGAATAGATATAATCCATGGTCTTTTTGCCAATCCGGCAGCTGTCATTGAAAAAGTTTCTCTCGACAGACGCTTTGGCCTTGCCTTCTTTGTTGTTATTATTTCTGTCATTAGCAGTAGTATTGGATGGTTACTTATCTTTCCACAGAATATCACCCCATCACTATTTATTGCAATTTTAGTCTTTGGAGTGGTGTTTCTGCTCTTGTTTCTTCTACTCATCTGCGGGATATTGAGCATAGTTGCTAATTTCTATGGAGGTATAGGAAAAGGCAGCTTTCTCTTGGCGGTAGGTTGCTTCTCCACAATTCCATATTGGTTAATGACTCCTGTTGCCCTTCTTCTAAGTTACCTTG
>CAZVBB010000040.1:0-7850 GCA_964625285.1 uncultured bacterium
TTTACGGTTTTAACAAGAAAAAGGGCCTCCTGGAAGAAGTATTTGACTGTTCCGCAGAGGCGATATGGGAGTCTGACTTAGGGGAAGAAGAGACTAATACAGAAAAAAAGGAGATTAAAAAAGAGGAGCAGGAAGAAAATAAGAAAGGAAAAAGATGCCCTCATCTCCAATCTGCAGAATTTGGAGAGATTATTATAGACGGTAAATCTTTAAAAAAAGACATTTACATTCATGCAAACGGAAAGATAGAAAAGAGGAATAAAAAGATTGCAAAGAACCGCTTTGGCACCTCTCACAAAATCTCTGCTGAAGAGTTAAAAGAGATATGTAAGGAGAAGCCTGAAATTCTTATCATTGGCTCAGGATACAACGGAGCAGTGGAGTTGATAGAGGAAGCAAAAGATTTCTTAAAAGAGGAAAAGATAGATTTCGAGGTTCTACCAACCCCTGAGGCGGTAAATCTTTACAATAAAACTGATAAAAAGAAATCAGCCCTTATTCATGTCACCTGTTAAGATGGGAAAACTTGTTATTATAAGTGGCCCTTCTGGTGTAGGGAAGAGCCCCCTGCACCAGGCACTCGAGAAATTCTATCCTGAGATAGCTGGCAAAATGAATAAAGTTATTCTCTATAACAGCCGTTCACCCCGTCCCCGGGAAGCGGAAGGCAGAGACTACTATTTCCGCTCCCGCCAATTCATTGAAGAGTTGCGAAAGAAAGAAAACTTTGTAGTTTTGGATGTTCGGGGAGACCTTCAAGCATTAGATGTTGAGGAGCTAAAGAATAATTTAAGGGAAGCGGATATGCTCTTTGAAGGTAATCCTTTTATTGGCAAAACACTGTTGCTCCATCCCTCCCTCAAAAACATTAAAAAAATAAGCATCTTTATTTCCCCTCTTTCCCGGGAGGAGATTATCTTTTTCCAAAATCTTGGGGATAAACTCCTGCTTCCCGAACTGGTAACCGAGGTAATGAAAAGAAAGCTTTTAAGGAGAACGGAAAAACAAAAAGGTATTCTATCCCTCACCGATTTGGAGAACATTGAAAAAAGAGCCCGTAGCGCCTATGGGGAACTAAAAGAGGCTTACCAATTTGAAAATGTTATACCCAACCATGACGGCGAGGATAGCGAGAACTGGAACAATTTCTATTACCCCCTAGGAGAGGCACGCAAAGCCCTTCTGGCCCTGGTGGAAATTCTAAAAGGCAGAACCCCCTCAATAGCAGAAAAATGGGATGATGATTTATTGTGAGATTTCTGAAAAATTCAGAAATCTCTGGGTATTTTTTCAGAGACCTCTATGGGCGAACTGTATCTGGGAAATATGATTTAGGTGTGATTATACCGAGAGGGATAATGGATAAGGGACATATGTTTCATTGGCTTTGTCTCTCTCGCATGTTTGATCATATCTGAATAATGTACGAGCTCTATGACCACAGCCTGTTGAATAAGTCGGTAAAAAAAAGCTTGCCTCGGTAGCGAGAAGTCCGACGGTTGAACCTGAATGTATATTCATCCGGATAATAGTTGAGATGCTCATGGCTAATAGCGCCTTGATGGTACTGAGCAACCATCGTTTCAGCAATGCGGCCATCCTATTGCAATGTGGCAGGAGGTTAGCCCCCACATTAGCATCTTTACGCACGATTTCATGGACATAGCCAAGCCCATTTAGTCCATTATATCCATTCCATTCATCGGTCCGAACCTCGCTGCCCGGTGCCACGGCTTGCTCAACTGCAGGTTCCAAGCTTTCAGCCGAAGCATCCACTACTCGTTTAAGTCTAATCGTCCAATCCGCTTTCCGTCCATCTGTGCAGCTATTACAACCAATGCCTTGCCTTCAGCTCCACGACCACGCTTTCCATATCTCTGGCCTCCAATGAATGTAGGTCTCATCAATCTCGATCGTGCCTGTGAAATGATCTCGTCCGGGCCTCACCATAGCCCGCCGCAGATTATGCAACCATGTCCACGCAGTTTCATAACTCCCAAGTCCCAGGATTCGTTGTATTCCCTTTGCGCTGGCACCATTCTTCTGGCTAGTGATCCACCAAATTGCCCGAAATCACAAGGAGATACCCCAAATAAATAATATGCAGGTAAAAATGTGTTGTTACTTTTGTCATTCTCCTCCTCCGACTTGATCGGAGGATCGACCGGAGAATCCAGAAAAGAATGGAGAAGAATTATTACGTTTATATATTAACAAGCAAACGTAATGGAACTTTATATGGACGAGAGAAAAGATTAAAAAATATAATCGTAAATGGAAATTGAACTTGATAGAAAAATTTAACCCTATTGGAAGTATCTATACAATGATATTTCTGGGTTGTCCGATCGAGTCGGACAAGGCTGAGGGCATATCGCATAGTGCATAGGGCAAATGAAAATCAAAAATCAAAATTGCACCAGAGGTGCTCATCGCCTGTTGCTCTACGAGCTCATTGCTTGATCATAAGGTTAGAGAGATTATAACAATGATGCATAAGGTTAAAGAAATTATAACAATGATGCAAAAGGAAGGAAATTAGAACGATGATTGCGCCAAAGGCGCTCATCGCCTGTTCGAAAGGAACGAGATTAAAACGATGATTGCGCCAAAGGCGCTCATCGCCTGTTCGAAAGGAACGAGATTAAAACGATGATTGCGCCAAGGCGCTCATCGCCTGTTCGAAAGGAACGAGATTAAAACGATGATTGCGCCAAAGGCGCTCATCGCTTGTTGCTCTACGAGCTCATTACTTGTTCACCCCGCCCTTCCGTGGAAGAGCGGGGTTCATAAGGTTAAAGGGATCATAACAATGATGCGAAAGGAAGGAAAAAATGGTAGTCGGGCTCGTCCCTGAGCCCGACCTCTGGGTCAGAGACGACCCCGGTTACTTTGCATTTTTATATGTAATTTTGATGTTTAAAAACATAGAAATTCTTTGAATTTGCGCCAAAGGCGCTCATCGCTTGTTCAAAAGGAAATGGGATTAAAACGATGATACTATTGTGGATTAGGGAGTTTGAGGGAAAGAATCTGCTTTCCCTCATGGGGTGACAGTCCGCCTCAGGCGGACGCCCGAGGGGCGGAGCCCCTTAGGGAAGGTATTCAGCCCTCTTACAGAGGGCGGGATAGCTTGTTTTGATATTTAATTTATTCAGTGCACTGGGGACTAGTACTCTGGGGACTGGTGCTACTAGAAGACTTTATGGGGTGACAGTCCGTCTGAAGCGGATTAGGGAAGGTATTCGCCGAGGCGGATAGCTTGTAATAATTTAAAGGTATGTTTCAAGCGAAAAAAACTTAATCAAAATCTTAATATTGCTGTAATAATACTGTAACATTTGCAAGGTATTATCACAAAAAATGAAACACTACTAATTTTCACCTACTTGTTAATGGGGAGAGTATATAATCTTCGGGGCCTTGGACCTCAAATAGTTATCAGCGGTTGTTTATTAAGAAGCAAAAACGTTGCAAATGCTCTAGTAGAACCCGTGTTAAGCGGTAGGAGACTAGCTCATTTATGGGCGAACTGCGAACTGCACTGGAGTAATATGATTTAGGTGTGATTATACCGAGAGGGATAATGGATAAGGGACACAAGATTGGGGTTGTGAAGAAAACCAGTAAGAAGATAGAGAAAAAAAGGGTGGCCCTTATTGCCCATGATGCAAAAAAGGTAGATATCGTAATGTTTGCTGATAAACACAAAGACAAACTTGCCCAATGCGAGCTTATTGCGACAGGGACAACTGGAGAAACAATTAAGTCAAAAACAGGGCTTGAGGTGAAACGGATGCTCAGGGGTCCTGATGGTGGTGACTTACAGATTGCTGGACTTATTGCAAGTGGGGAGATAGACCTTGTGGTCTTCCTGAGGGACCCACTCACTGCCCAACCCCATGACCCTGATATCTCTGCCCTTTTGAGAGTATGCGACGTTCACGACGTGCCGCTTGCAACAAACCATGCCTCAGCAGAGGCACTTATAAAAGCACTGTTATGAAAAATAACTTATTACTATGTGATTTTTACACCCATGCTAAATCACAATATACAAATTCCCATCACGGCTATAATTCTCTGTAACCTTAAATTAAGTGAGACACTTTGTGTCAAATCACAAACAAATCACCATCACGGCTATAATTCTCTGTAACCTTAAATGAAGTGAGACACTTTGTGTCAAATTCAAATTACCAAATGTTCAAAACTGACTTGCTTTGCAAGTCATTCTGAGGGCGAAGCCCGAAGAATCTGACTGCGAAGCGGTCATTTTGGTCATTGGTGCTTGTTTGTAATTTGTGGTTTGGTGCTTGTAATTTTAAAGAGCGGGACAAGTCCCGTTAGAGATAAGACACCGCCCCATACCATCGCATATGGCGAGCTACGGGGCAGGCAGGCGTCTGACGGTTGCCTTTGGCAACCTATCTCTAAACGGGACAAGAATGTCTTACCTATCTCTGGTGGCTGGTGCACTGGAAAGTTTTTTGAGAAGGAGGTGAGAAAAGATGGTATAATTTAAGGGTTTTTTTTGGTGGAAACGGGGTGTTTTTCTAAGAGTAAGCGAGTAGCGATAGGAGGATAAGAGATGAAAAAAGGAATGTGGGTGCTAATAGGTATAGTGGCCCTGGTGGCTATTGGTATTGGCGTGATTATTCGGAGAGTGCCACCAGAGGTGCCACCGCCACCAAGACTGGAAGGTAGAATAGTCGTTGGAGGTTCCACAACCGTATTTGTGGTGGCTGTTCCTCTGGCAGAGCGATTTATGGAGAAGCATCCTGGTGTAGTGGTAGAAACCCACTCAGTAGGCTCAACGGCTGGAATCGTAGGTGCTAATGAAGGAACGTTTGATATAGGAATGAGCTCCCGCTTGTTAAGAGGGGCTGAGCTTGGCTGGGGCTTAAAAGAGTTTATAATCTGCTATGATGCCAGTGTTCCAATAGTCCACCCGGCTAATCCAATGAGAGACTTGACTATGGAACAGCTCAAGAAAATATTTACTGGTGAGATTACAAACTGGAAGGAAGTTGGTGGCAGAGACCTAAGAATCACGGTGATAATCAGAGAAGAAGGTTCGGGAGCAAGGGGTACCTTTGAGAGTCTTGTCCATGAGGATATAGAGCCGGCGCCAACACTTATCCTGATAGGAACCACTGGCGTGAGAGCCGGTGTGGCTGGTGATCCATCAGCTATCAGTTATGTTACTCTTGCTGCCGTGGACCCGACGGTGCGAGCTCTTAAAGTAGGCGGGGTTAAACCTAGTGCTGAAGCTGTGATGGCAGGAGACTATAAAATTGTTTACCCATACAGATTTTTGACCAAGGGTGGGCCTTCCCCATTAGAGCAGAAGTTCATTGACTTTGTGCTTGGCTCGGAAGGACAGCAAATGTTGGCTGATGAAGGAATGGTAAGAGTTGACTAAGACTCTGTCCGAATCTGAAAACTGGGGGGCTATGTAGCTTTACATAGCCCCCTATGTTATAATATAGTGCGAATAATGAAATGAATTTTACGCTTAAGTATAGAGAATGGATTATTGAGAAGTCATTGATTGCGATGGCAATGGTTTCAATTGTCATCATTGCCTTTATCATATGGACTGTCTTCAGGGCTGGCTTGCCTTTAATTGCAGAGGTAGGGGTCTTTAATTTCCTCTTTGGCATGGATTGGCGCCCCGGACACGAAATATTTGGGATTTTCCCCATGGTTATTGGCACTCTTTTAGTAACTCTTCTTTCAATGTTAATCAGCGTCCCCTTAGGAATATTAACGGCAATATTTTTAGCTGAGGTCGCTCCTGAAATAATAAGAAATATATTGAGGCCAGCCATTGAATTATTGGCGGGAATTCCCTCAGTGGTATATGGTTTTGTTGGGCTTATGGTGCTTGTGCCTCTCATAAGAACTCACTTAGGTCCACCCGGATTTAGTATATTAGCTGGCTCAATTGTTCTGGCAATAATGGCTTTGCCTGTGATTATTACTATATCTGAAGATGCAATTGAAGCAGTACCAAAAAGCTATAAAGAAGCTTCATTTGCAGTAGGTGCTACTCATTGGCAAACTATCAAAAATGTAATTGCACCTGCCGCCCGTTCGGGAATTTTAGCGGGAGTGGTATTAGGGTCAGGACGCGCTATAGGAGAGACTATGGCTGCCATTATGGTGTTGGGGAATCTTCCTCGTGTTCCGGATTCTGTATTAGACCCTATCCGTACACTTACCGCCAATGTTGCTATGGAAATGGCTTATGCTCCACATGGTCCGCATCGTCAGGCTCTCTTTGCTACCGGGATTGTCCTGTTTATAGCAATATCAATATTAGTTACCATCTCAAGTAGGTTAAGGCGAGGGCAGTAACTGTGATTTCAGCTTACACTAATGAAAAAATTGCCAAATTGGTGCTATGGGCTTCTGCTTTAATGATATTAGGTGTTCTTTTGGCTATTATCGGATTTGTGGTGGTGCGCGGTATTGGAGTGATTAATCTGGAATTTATTTCCAGTATGCCGATAGCAGGAGGCCGTGCGGGAGGCATATTTCCGATGATAATTGGGACACTGTGTCTCATCGCAATCTCGACAATAGTTGCCTCTCCTATAGGGATTGGAAGTGGGATTTATTTAACTGAGTATGCCGGCACGCATCCGCTATCAAAGATAGTCACTTTTGTAGCTGAATGGTTGGCTGGAGTTCCTTCCATAATATTTGGCTTGTTTGGCTTTGCTTTCTTTGTGGTATTTTTAGGATGGGGCTTCTCTATCCTATCGGGAGGAATGGTTTTGGCTTGCATGATTCTGAACGGGACCATCAGGACCACTCAGGAGGCTATAAAGGCAGTGCCAGTCTCATATCGAGAAGCCAGTTATGCATTGGGCGCTACAAAATGGCAAACTGTTAGTCGTGTAGTGCTCAAAAGCGCTGCTCCAGGGATACTAACAGGAATAATACTTGGGATTGGGAGAGCAGCCGGCGAAACCGCTGCTATTATGTTGACGGCTGGGTCGTTTATGGCACTTCCTACCTCACTCTTTAGTTCAGTCAGGCCAATGTCATTGCACGTGTATCTCCTCGCCATCGCTGAAGTTCACCCTGGCGCCATAGCCAGAGCTTTTGGTACGTCAATGCTCCTGGTATTAATGGTACTTATTATTAATTTATCATCACATACAATTATGAGGCGCTATGCCAGGGCATTAAGATAAAGAGATTTTTTGTATTAAATAACGATACGTTGTAGGATAATATCTTTGTTATCTTTGAGATACTGAGCAGGGGTTTTATAGTTTAAACTTTTTAATCTTTTGTTCATATTGTAGTCATTGACAAACTCAATAAGTTTTTCTTTTAATTCAAAGATTGTTTGAAATCTATACTTTCTTAAAACACTGTTTTTGATTCTTTTGTTAATACTTTCAGACATTCCATTAGTCCAAGGATGTTTGAATTTGATTGTCCTGTGTTTTATTTTACTCTTTTTACAGATTTTGTCAAGGAGATGAATCTCTTTTGTTCTTTTATTCTTTGATAATGCTTTATAGTTAAATTCAAAATCATTATCAGTTAGAATATAATTTATTTTGTAAGGATAGAATTTGAGAACAGCTTTTAGAAATCTCGCTCCTGTTTCTTTGTTTTTTCTTTTTATTAAAGCATAAATAAAAGCAATTTTAGTCACTCGGTCAATAGCAGTGTAAATATAGCTTCTTTCTTTATTTATTTTAGGACTGTAAAGTAAATCAAGATGTAAATAACCAATACCATATTTTCTGAATTTCTTGATTTTTCTCTCTGCTTCAACAAACTCATCTGGAAGAACATTCAAGCCATGCCTTTTTAAGCACCGA
>CAZVBB010000041.1:0-7713 GCA_964625285.1 uncultured bacterium
TTTTTCGATACTTTACCAATATAGATTTTATTCCGATTTACTTTCATATTATCAACATTATACCATAAATTTTTAATTTTTTATTTGTTATTACAATATAACCATACATTGATATTTACAATCCTGCCATATTCTGCTAGTAGGGGCGAACCTATGTGTTCGCCCTATAATTTGAACGGCCGTTCGCCCCTATAATTTGAACGGCTATCTGCCCCTACCTGTGCAATAATTTTTCTTTTAAATAATCTGTGAAATCTTTATATTCTTTTTTTCGTTTTGGATTTTCAAAATCTAATTCCCATTTTAAAGGATTGTTTACAACATATTCCCTGATTTTATTTAATTCATTTTCATTACGGATAATGTGCTCATAATAATTTCGCTGCCAGAATTTGTCAGAAAAAGGTGGCCATCCATCATTTTTTACATGTTGTATGTATTCATTTGTTGTCATGGTTTTGAACCATTGCACAACATTTCGTAGGGGGAACCTATGTGTTCGCCCTTTTTCTTTTGGCAGACACGCAGGTCTGCCCCTACATTTTGAATAATACAATGGAAATGGTTTGGCATAATAACGGATTCGTCACATTTAAAATCTAAAAATTTATTTTCCAATTCAAAATACCATTTCTCAATCATCTTTCCCGCATCATTTAATATCATATTCGGACAGACACACAGGTCTGCCCCTACATCAAGGTGAATTTCACCAAATAAACATTCCCTGTTTTGTGTACAAATTGTTATAAAATATGCGCCTTCTTGTGAATAATCATAATTTTTTAATCTTATGGAGCGTCTGTGGTGAACTTTAGAATTATATTTCATAATGTTTTTTTAATTTATTCGTAGGGGCGAACCTATGTGTTCGCCCTTAACGGCCGTTCTTAAATTATGGGACGAACAGCCGGTCAGATTATGGGGCGAACACATAGGTTCGCCCCTACATCCTTTTTATATTACCGATCTTTTTCTATTTTTAGGGTTTAAAAGGGGAATAGGTATTGTGTTCCCTGATTTCAGAGGTTTTCGTCAGGTGCAGAGATTGGTTAGGCTAAAATACGCCCCTCCTCTTTTCCGCACTAAATCCAAACATAAACTTTACAATGAGGTGTATAGGTATAAGTATTAAGATATAGCAAAGCTTTTTCAGAAAGAAACTCTCTTTAATTCTCTCTGCCATCAATGGTCCATATTTGTAATACCAATTAATGAATACTCTTCCCAAGCGTTTCCTAATGAGGATCTCATTCCTAAATTGGCGCATGTTGCAGACGATCGGATCATTGGCATTACCCACAGTAGCTGTAACAACAAAGCACTCTTCCTTCTTCTTCTTCGCAAATCTTTCATATTCAGATTCGCTGCGAGCTTTGGCAAAAACACGGGTAGCGCAGTATGCACAAAGACCACCTAACTCCCCATCACCTATCTCCCCATAAGGACCTCGAATAGGGCGGTCCCGCTCACAGTGTGGACACCAAGCCATAATTCTCCCCTTCTCCTTGTTCCTTTGTTCACTTTTTTACTAAAGCCTAACAATTCATTATACTGCCATACTGCTCCGCGCCAAGAAGAAGACGAAATTTAGTAGTGTTTCTACTATAATAATACCTTAAGAAAGGGGAGTCAGCATCGGTCTTTTTGGGCAAGGTAGTGATATGAATCTGCTTTTTATTGATTGAGTCAGAAAAGGTTTGGAGAAGTCCTTCTAGAGTTGAATAATAGCTTTCCTCGCGGGCATCTTCTCTTTTGGCTACCTCAAATATTTTTCTTAAATATGGTTTTAGCAAAGCTTCTCCTTGACTATAATCGTAGTCAGTTTTGACTACTATGTCAAGTTACAAGCGCACCAGTGCACCAGAACACCAGTCACCAGCGATAAATAATCTGTGTAATCGGTATTTTCAGCTAAAGGCTGATCTGCCTATGGCAGAAATCGGCGTAATCAGAGATTTCTTAAGTTTTTAGAGAAATCTCTTTAATTAGTCCTGGAAAGCGTCTCGGAGGAGTTTTGATTGACGTTCGTAGGCTTGGCGGGGGTCCTTGGGAGTCTTCAGTAGAGATATCTCCTGGGTAAAAAGCCGGGCCAGGTGCATGGTATGGGAATTACGCCTCTTTATCTCCCTCTGGTAAAGAGGGTGGTCCCGGTTGATGAAGATGGTTGTCCCCTCGCTGAAACATTCTGGCTCATCGGGCCCGAAATTGTCCAGGCAGTAAGTAACGCCGCTGTGGCCTATCTTAACCTTGCGGATAACAGCATTGGGAGTGAGTTGTCTTACCCGGGGAAGTTTACCCTTTTTACTCTTTCTCCTTTTCTCTTCCCTGCCCTTTTCCATGCCAACCCTCGGCTCACCGGGAGAACTCACGAGACCTGCTCCCCCAACTCCGGGAATATCGTCAGCAAGAGGTAGTTCTCCGAAGGGAGAGAAATCAGGATTAAGGGCAAGGGCTTTCTGAACCCGGACAATGGCATCTTTCAAGGCTCGACGAGTCTTAACATTTTCCTTCTGACTTGTCATCTCTGTGAGAACTTCCCGAACATACCCCATTACCTGTTTCATAATTCGGAAGAAAACCTCGTATTCTTCGGAATCTATGATAAACCCGGAACGGTCAGTGGTAAAGGGGAGGAAATCAGCGTGAACTTCTCCTTTCACTCTGGCTACAGATTTCCCCCAGGATTCCATACCAAATAGCTCGCGCTTTATAGTTATCTGCTTTACCTTACACTCAATCCCCAGGTCGTGGGTAGAAGCCTGTGAGGAGGGAATAATAACAATCTCTCCGTGAATTACGCCATAGTTTGTTCCTTCCAGGAAGGGAATTTTTCTTCCAGATAATTGCTGGGCAGTTATCGGCTTTCCATTGAGATAAACTCTGAAGTTCTCTGCTTTCAGAGGAACGCTTTCCCTGATTCTCTTTTCCACCGCTTCTAAATCGAAATGACGGGTCATCCTGGAAAGGGTTACAGTTGTTCCATCCCCCCGTTGGGAATCCGGCGGCTTCACCTCAAGAGGCAATTGCCAAGAATTTTCTTCCTTCCCCCACTCTTTTTTATCGAAAGTAACGGTAGCGGAGAAGGAACCGCACTGGGTATAAACCTCAAATCGCTGGCAGGCAGATAGAGTAGCAAATTTCCCAATCCCAAACTGTCCGATACGGTCCCGCTGGAAACGAGGAGATTTAGTGTGGATCTTCTTAAAAGGAGAGCCAACGTTAAAATACTGCTCCAGCCCCTTTCTGTCCATTCCACTTCCATTGTCCTCAACGATGATAGAATCTTCACCAATGGTGACCTTTGCTTCAGTAGCATCAGCATCATAAGCGTTATTTACCAGTTCTCGGATAAGCTCAATGCTCTCTGAATAAAGCTTCTCACCTATGGTGAGAAGATGACTCTTATCAACAACGATGGGAAGAAATTCATTCATTATTTCCACTGACCCTAACTCAGTTTTTTAAGGTCTCTGAAAAACATCCAGAGACCCTGATTATTCACCCCGTTAGATAAAAAATCTTATCTAACGGGGCAAGCCGATCACAGGAAGATTACACCGATTTTAGAGATTTCTGAATTTCTCAGAAATCTCTTTTCATCCTCTCTTCCTCTCTTCCTGACTTATATTATATTCTACATGTGCTGTCAAAGAAAAGATTCATTCTTTTGACCTGTTAAGTGCTCTTTATGATATAATTACAAAAGTAGGTAAGGAGAAACGCTGATATGCAAAAAAATGAGCTAAGAATACCCTCAATTATTCAAAACTTGAAGGACTACTTTGAGGGAAGACAGGAAGTGCTTATGGCATTCCTTTTCGGCTCCTGGGCAAAAAACTTTTCTCATAAGGAATCCGATATTGACATAGCTATATATTTTAAGCCTCAGCAGGGATATATCGAGTTGGAAAAAGAAGATGCAAGATATCCCCAAGAACATGAAATATGGCTGGATATGGAAAGGTTGTTAAGACAGGAGATTGACCTGGTTGTATTAAACAGAGCCCCAGCCCGCATCTCCGATAGTGCGATTAGAGGTACCCCTGTTATCATCAAGAATAGAAAATTATATTGGGATTTTATGATTAGAGTAACTATGGAGGCTGAAGATTTCAGAGAATTTGTAGAAGAGTACTGGAAGTTAAAACAGGAGATTCATAGCAAATAAAATGTCCTTGAGAAAAGAAGATAGAGAAAATCTCATAAGACATATTGACTTTCTGGAATCCGAATTGCAGGATTGTCCTGAATTTAGGGATATGGATTGGACAACTTATCAAACCTTTCGGGATAAAAGAAGAAATGTGGAAAGGTGGGTTGAAAATATTGTTAATTGCTCTATAAATATCGCTAAAGTCTTATTGGCTACAGAAGGCAAATCTGTCCCTGAGACCTATAAGGATATTCTTCACCAGATAGGAACAATTCACAACTTCGATGAAAAATTTGGCAATGACCTCTCAAAATGGGCCAGACTGCGAAATATAATAACCCATGACTATCTTGACATCAAATGGAGTTCTATTAAAAATTTCATTGACCAGGCTGAGCCCGTATATCGCCAATTAGTACAAGGAGTTAAAGATCTTCTGGCTAATACATAAATCTTTTGGGAGTACTCACTCCAATTTCTAATAAGGACAGACACCTATTTTTCTTACTTTTTCTTTGGTCAGAGAACGAGGCGCAGAAAGAAAGAGAAATAGGTATTGTGTCCCCCGATTTCCCCGATTTTTTTACTTTTTCTTGACACAAAGGATAATTTGGAGTATTGCTTTTGGGCAAATAGGCTGAAGGTAGGAAGGCATAGAGCAGAGGGCAAATGAAAAGTGTTCGGAAGTTCAAAGGTTCAGAGGTTCAGAAGTTTAGAGGTTCAGAACGGTGAACCCAGAACCCTGAACGGTGAACTCATATTAACTTGTCAACTTATAAATTTGTCAACTTGTAAACTTGTAAACTTATGAACTTGTTAACTTGTTAACTTATAAACTGGTGCTCTGGTGACTGGTGCACTTTTTTAAGAAGGAGGTAAGTAAAAAATGAAGGTGTTAATTGGGGGAATAGTAGCATTACAGCTTGGATTGTTGGGATTAGTTGGCTGGTGGAGTGAATTTGTGGACATATTACAAGGCTCTATACCTTTCCTTCTACTGGTCGGCGGTGGAATAGCCACTCATGCAGGAATAGCTTCTGTAAAAGATAAAGCGGCCAGGAAAAGAGAAGAAGAGATAAGAGAAATGGAAAAGAGAGAAGAAGATTTCGAGAAAGAAAAAGAGAAAAAAGAGATAGAAAGGAAAGAAGAAGAACTCAAGAAAGAGAAGGAAAAGGAAGAGAGTAAGAAAAAAAGAAAGTCGTAAGGAAAAGAGGAGTAAGGAAAAACCAGATTAAATAGGGACAGATTTAATGTCCTACTCCTCTGGAGAATGGATTTCAATCGGAGACCTGAGTTTCTTTTTTCCCGATTGTTTGTGTTTAGTCTCAAGCATCTTTTCTTTTGCGCGGCGGGAACGTCTGCGTTTCTGTCTGCGAATTTTTTCAATACGCTGCTTTTCCTCAAGTACAAAGCCTTTCTGCCGTTTTTCAATAAGGTACAGAAGTCTGCGCCGGGCAAGGAAGCGATTTAAAGATTGAGAACGTTCTCTCTGACATTTGACTATAATGTTAGTTGGTAGATGACGAAGAAACACGCAGGTTGAAGCCTTGTTGACCCTTTGCCCTCCAGGACCAGATGAGCGAATAAATTTTTCCTCTAAGTCCTCTTCAGAAACTCCCAATTTTTGCATGTGCTCTTTAAGCTCCCGTTCTTTATGAGTAGATATATTAGACAATTCTCAATTCTCAATAAATATTATAATTTTCAATAGCGGGGTTGGGAAACCCCGCCTACTACCTCTCAAGATATTGCTCTTTCCCGTCGGGCTCAGGGACGAGCCCGACTACGTATTCTGATGACTAATGCACTGGTGCACTGGAGACTTGTGAATTCTTAAATCCTTTTCTTCATTTTGCATTTTGCATTTTGCATTTTAAATTTTCTATATCTGTGGTCAGCCCAGAAATTTTCTCAAGCTTGCTGCTCTCAGGACATGTTCTTCTAATTCTTTTGTTTTGTCTTCTTCTAGTGAGGTTACGATGTGGCTTGTCACTTCCTTATACTCCTCATCTGGTTGAAAATCACCCAGAAAATCCCTAACTCTTGCCCTAAGATTTCGTGGTAGGAAAGCAATATCTGGATTAAAATATTTAATCGCATCTCTCAAATCGTCTTCAAAGTTTACATAAATCTCTTTGATAAATTGAAAATCGTTATCATTTAAGACATTCAAGCCTAAAATTTCTGGAGGAAGTCCAATAGAGTAAAGCGCAGCAGTAAATGTTATTGCTCTCGGCAATGTAATTCCTCCTACATTGCGTGAATAGCCAAAGAGTCCTATGTGCAGCTTTCTTTTTCTTCTCCCCGGAACATATTTTGCCACTTTATTAATCATCGGAGCCAATTTTACAATCTGATTTGCATACTCACCGCTATATTTCCTCATTATCCTCAGACACTTTTCTTCATCTATCTTCTGCGGCAAGCTTGTTCTTCTCTCCTGTAATTTTCTTATGGCTTCCTTGACCTCTGCTGGCGGATTATCATATTTGAATGCAGATTGAATGGTAAAAGTATGAGCGCTCGGATACTCTTTTGTAACTCTCTCCACAGTTTGCGGTTTGAGATTACCTCTAAAAGGAGCCGAGCCAACTCCCACAATAGGATAAATTTTGATACCAATCTCTTCTGATAATTTTTGCAATTTCTGAAGAGCGATTTTATTTAAAAAAACAGCGCTAACAAGTCCATAATTCATTGCCGGGTCTGACCTCGCCAGGAAGACCCGCTGATATTCCACTTTTTTATTCTGCAGGTACGCTCTGGTTATGTTGTGAGCGTCAAGTATATGTTCCCAATCTTCAAAAAGAGGGATAACATTTATCTTCTCGGGTTTGAATTCTCCAATCCACTCAGCAATTGTTATATCTTTCTCTCTAAACGATTTATATTGCTTTCCCACCACAAAATCGCAATAATATCTATAAATCCTATCAATACATTCATAGGAGGCTGTCATTGGCAAAATGACTTCAAATATGGGGGAGGTATCATCTTGATAAAATAGCTTAGCAGCATCAAATGACCTGGGAATACTATCCAGCGTTTCCAGCAAAATCTTTGCCTCTCCTTTCTCTACGGTTGGATTTGGAACGCGTAAGGTTATAAAAAGGTCTTTACCCAGCCTATTTTCCCTGAAAAATGATTCATATTTTGTTAATAATTTCTTAACTACAAAACCATCAACCTCCTTGCCCTCATAATCCCACATCTGTTCATCGCACCCTAAGTGCGAAAATGCATAGTATGCTTCCTGGACTTCATCCTCCCCGCCAAGCTCGGTGTGCGCTGCAAAAAACGGAGGATGTACATTATCAGGATGTTGGGTGCTCATGCACTTTGGTATTTTTATCATTTGCACTACTCCAGTATTTAGGCTGAAGACTTATTTAAGTCACCAGAACACCAGCTTATTCAGAGGTGCACCAGAGCACCAGAGCACCAGTTACCAATTACCAGTAAAATACTACCCTATGCCCTCTGCTCTATGCCTTCCTACTTTGCCTATTCACCTGAAAAACTATAGGCATAATAAGACATATTTGCTTATTTTACAA
>CAZVBB010000042.1:0-7689 GCA_964625285.1 uncultured bacterium
ATAGGCCAGGTGCTTGTAGAAGAGTCGGTTTTAGGTTGGGAGGAGCATGAGCTTGAAGTGGTCAGAGACACAAAAGGCAACAAGATTACAGTTTGTTTTATTGAAAATGTTGACCCTATGGGGGTGCATACCGGGGATAGTTTTTGTGTTGCACCGATGCTTACTGTTCCAGAAGAAGTGCAGAAGAAATACGAGGATATGTCTTACAGGATTGTTGATGCTATCGGCGTATTGGGTGGCTGTAACTTACAGTTTGCCTATAATCCCCAGGATGGCAGAATTGTGGTTATTGAAATTAACCCCCGCACTTCACGCTCCTCAGCCTTAGCTTCAAAGGCGACAGGCTTTCCTATCGCCCGCATGTCTGCAAAACTGGCGGTGGGTATAACCCTTGATGAGCTCCCTTATTGGAAAGAGGGCACGCTCGATAAGTATACGCCAAGCGGGGATTATGTGGTAGTCAAATTCCCTAGATGGGCATTTGAAAAATTTCCTCAGGCCGAAGATAAACTTTTCACGCAGATGCAGGCTGTTGGCGAGGTGATGAGTATAGGCAAAAATTTCAAGGAAGCATTTCAAAAGGCCATACGCTCTCTGGAGATTAAACGATATGGCTTGGGAGGGGTAAAAGATTTTACTCAAATCTCTCTTTCTGAAATCAAGGCAAAGTTGGTTAGCCCATCAAGCGAGCGTATTTTCTTAATGTATGAGGCATTGCGTAAAGGTATGTCGGTGGATGAGCTCTACCAAATGACCAAAATCAATAAATGGTTCATCAGCCAGATGGAGGAACTGGTAGAATTTGAGGAAGAGATAAAGAATTTCCGTGGCAAAGACCTGCCAAAAGACACGCTCATAAAAGCTAAGGAAGACGGTTTTTCAGACGCATACCTTGCCCAACTATTAGGCAAGACAGAAAAGGAAATCCGCACCCAGCGACTTAATGCAGGAAAGGTAAAAGCATATGAAGCAGTGCTGGTGAGTGGCACTGACGCTGCCTATTATTTCTCAACACACTTGTCTGCCGAGGCCTCAGCGCAGGCAGGTAATGCTAAAGATTCAGCTTGCCCCGTTAGAGAAAAATGCTCTTCTAAAGGAGCGAATATGTCAGGTAAGCGCAAGGTAATGATTTTGGGCGGAGGACCTAACCGCATTGGCCAGGGTATAGAGTTTGATTATACCTGTGTCCATGCCGCCTTTACATTACGCGAAGAAGGGATAGAGTCGGTAATGGTCAACTGTAACCCGGAAACTGTTTCCACTGATTATGATACTTCAGACAAACTCTACTTTGAACCCCTGACTGTGGAAGATGTATTAAGTATTTATGAGAAAGAAAAACCCGAAGGGGTAATCGTGCAATTTGGAGGGCAGACCCCTTTAAATATAGCAAAGGAACTTTATGAAGCCGGTGTAAAGATTCTGGGCACAAGTCCTGAGAGTATTCATCTTGCTGAGGATAGACAGAAATTTAAGGAGATAATACAAAGGCTTGGCATTCCACAGCCTGAAAGCGGGGCTGCTTCTTCAACGGATGAAGCGCTGGTTGTTGCTAATAAAATAGGATATCCTTTAATGATGCGGCCTTCTTTTGTTCTTGGCGGAAGAGGCATGCAGGTTATATATGGCGAGAAGATGCTTTTAGACTATGTAAAGGAAGCTATAGAGGTTAGTCCAGAATACCCGATGTTAATTGATAAATTCTTAGAACAGGCTCTTGAAGTTGAAGTTGATGCAATTGCCGATGGCGAGGATGTATATATTCCTACAGTAATGGAACATATTGAGTTGGCAGGAATTCATTCAGGAGATAGCGCTTGTGTAATTCCATCGCGTAATATTTCCAAGGAAAACCTCGCTATCATAAAAGATTACACAAAAAGGATTGCTAAGGCGCTTAAGGTGTTTGGCCTTATGAATATTCAATACGCTATAGCACCTGCCTGCGCCGAGGCTTCGGCAGGCAGGGATGGTAAAGTTTACCCCGTTAGAGATAAGACGCCGCAGGCGTCTGACGGTTGCCAAGGGCGACCTATCTCTAACGGGGTTTACATATTAGAGGCCAATCCTCGTGCTTCACGAACCGTTCCGATAGTAAGCAAGGTGATAGGCGTATCAATGGCGAAGATGGCAACACAGGTTATGTTAGGCAAAGAATTAAAAGACATAATCCCTGTGCATAAGAAAGAAATTTCCCATGTTGGCGTAAAAGAAGCGGTGTTCCCTTTTAATATGTTTCCTGCTGTTGACCCTATTCTAGGGCCTGAAATGAAAGCAACTGGTGAGGTAATGGGAATTGATACGGACTTTGGACGGGCGTTCTATAAGGCACAGCTTGCCGCTTACATGAGGCTTCCACAAAAAGGGACGGTTCTGATTACTGTGGCTGATAAAGACAAGCCGCAGATAGCCGCCATAGCCAGAGTGTTTGACGAATTGGGTTTCAAAATTCTTTCTACTTCAGGGACAAGAGATACTCTTCAGAAGCAAGGAATTAAAGCGCAAAGTATTTTCAAGCTCCATGAAGAACGGCCGCACATCGTAGACTACATCAAAAACAAAGAAATAGATTTGGTAATCAATACTCCCGTTGGCAAGGGCGCCAAATACGATGACAGCTATATTAGAAAAGCGGCTATTCAATACGGGATTCCTTACATTACTACAGTAGCAGGAGCACGAGCAGCTGCATCGGGCATAAAAGCGGTCATAGAAGGAAAACTGGAGCTGAAATCTATCCAAAGCTACCATAAAAGCTGTTAGTAGGTGCGCTTGAGGTATTAAAGACATCAATTGCCAGCCTCACCTCCCTGACAAACTTGCTGCCTTTGGAATATCAGGCGCTAAAAGGCATGTGAAAGCCCTGTTTGCAACACACCCAGATCTTAATGACAGGATTGCGGCACTTAAAGGGGTCTCCTATTATCCCCCCTTTAGAAAAGGGGTCTCTTTTAATTCCCTCTTTACAAAAGGAGGGTTGGGGGGATTAAAAGGGGGGCGAGGGGGGATTTGAAAACATCTGTAGAAATTAACTCACTCGATTACGCGAAGAGCCGAAATTTTTAGGATGAGGTGATTATGAGCTGGCACCAAAAAGAGACCAATGATGTAATTAAAGAACTTGGTTCAATGGTACAGGGGCTGTCTTCGGAGGAAGCACAGAAACGACTTTTGGAATACGGACCCAATGAATTAAAAGAGAAAAAGAAGAAGACGGCGTTCATGATGTTCCTTGACCAGTTCAAGGATTTTCTTATTATTGTCCTCATGTGTGCTGCCGTAGTTGCAGGCATAGTGGGCAAGCCCACAGACGCTCTTGCTATTATTGCAATAGTAATTCTAAATGCCATTATAGGTTTCATCCAGGAGTACAAGGCAGAGCAGGCAATGGCTGCTCTGAAGAAGATGGCGGCGCCGACAGCTGTTGTTCTAAGAGATGGAATGCCTCTCAGTATTGCCGCTTCTGAAATAGTTCCAGGGGACATTGTGTTATTAGAGGCGGGCCAGATAATACCAGCGGACATGAGATTGTTAGAAGCAGCAAATATTAAGGTGGAAGAGGCTGCCCTTACCGGAGAATCAGTCCCTGCTGAAAAACATTCAGCAATGCTTCATGATGAGCATCTCCCAATCGGAGACAGAAAGAACATGGCATATCAGGGGACCATAGTCACCTATGGGAGAGGCACAGGAGTAGCTGTTGCGACTGGAATGGAAACGGAAATGGGAAAGATTGCTGCAATGCTGCAGGAGGAGGCTGATTTAAAGACTCCCCTTCAACAGAGGCTTGCTATTTTTGGAAGAAAGCTCGCCATCGCCATCCTTGTAATATCCGCCATAGTGTTTGTCGCAGGACTTATGAGAGGCGAGGATATGTTTCTTATGCTATTAACTGCGATAAGTCTTGCAGTTGCCGCCATACCAGAGGCATTGCCGGCAGTTATAACTATAGCTCTTGCTCTCGGAGCAAAGAAGATGGCAAAACTGAATGCCCTTATAAGAAAGCTTCCGGCAGTAGAGACACTCGGCTCAGTGACATATATATGCTCTGATAAGACAGGCACGCTTACAATGAACAAGATGACGGTGGAGGAGATATATGTGGATGGAAGGATAACAAAGGAGTCAAGGAGTCAAGGGGTCAAGGGGTCAAGTGAAAAATTAAATCATTTACTTGAACCCTCGAATCCTCGAATCCTCGAACCCTTGCTTATGACTGCTCTTGCCGTGAGCAATGATGCACAAGCAGATGCTTCAGGCAATATAATCGGAGACCCTACCGAGATTGCTCTTTATAATATCGCAAAGGATAATGGTTTTGACAAGAAAGATGTAGAGAAGGATTTTCCGCGCACAGCAGAGATACCATTTGATTCAGATAGAAAATGTATGACGACATTTCACGTAATCCCCCCTAACACCCCCTTACTAAAAAGGGGGAGGGATTATTCAGGGGGGATGGAGGGATTTGTTTCTTTCACAAAGGGGGCCATAGATGTTCTGATAGATAAGTCAACCTATATTTTAACATCCGGGGGCTTGAAAGCCGTTGATTTGGATGAGATTAACAAGATTAATGACAAGATGGCTGCCGATGGATTGAGGATTCTCGGCATTGCTATGAGGAGATGGGATGCCCTGCCTGATGATATATCTCCTGACAATATCGAAAAAGATCTCACAATCATTGGTCTTGTAGGAATGATGGATCCGCCGAGGGAAGAGGCAAGGACGGCAGTAGAGATGTGCAAGAGCGCAGGAATCCATCCTGTTATGATAACCGGCGACCATCCCATTACGGCGGGAGCCATAGCAATGCAGCTTGGGATTCTTGACAACGATGCAAAGGCGATAATCACTGGAATAGAGCTTGATGAGCTGCCAATGGAGGAATTTGAAGAAAGAGTTGAGAATATCCAGGTTTATGCCAGGGTTGCCCCGGATCAAAAATTAAAAATAGTGCAAGCGCTTCAGGATAAAGGACAATTTGTTGCCATGACAGGAGACGGAGTCAATGATGCGCCTGCGTTGAAAAGAGCCGACATTGGAGTTGCCATGGGTATTACAGGAACCGGAGTTGCAAAGGAGGCGTCCTCCATGATTCTTCTTGATGACAACTTTGCCACTATAGTCAAGGCGGTAAAAGAGGGGAGACGCATATATGACAATATCCTAAAATACATTGTATATTCCATGACATCCAATGCAGGAACTGTATGGGCGATTTTCTTGGCCCCATTTTTCGGACTGCCTCTTCCGCTTCTGCCGATACAGATATTGTGGATGAATCTACTTACTGACAGCCTTCCGGGCCTTGCTCTGACTGCGGAGCCTACAGGAGAAAGGGTAATGCAAAGACCTCCAAGGCGCCCCGAAGAAGGAGTTTTTGCCCATGGCAGGGGTTTCTATATAATCAGATTCGGATTGCTCATTGGAATAGCAGCCCTTCTTTTTCAGGCATTTGCAATGAAAGAGAACATGCCCTGGCAGACTATGGTATTCACCGCCCTTGTTATTGGCAGAATGTCAGTTGTTATGGGTGTCCGCTCGAGGCATGATTCTTTGCTTAAGATAGGATTTTTCAGCAATAAACCGCTGCTGGGCGCTGTTCTTTTGACCTTTGGTCTTCAGATGGCGGCAACGTATGTTCCCTTTTTTAATTCCTTATTCAAGACAGAGCCTTTGAGTTTAAATGAATTGGTCCTTACACTCGCCTTGTCATCTATGGTACTCTTTGTAGTGGAGATAGAAAAATTTATAAAGAGGAGGAGAAATGCCTGACATTGTAATGGAGACCAATTTATCTGATGTGAAATTCCTGAGAAAAGAGAAGGTTTAGGAGAAATAGGTATTGTGCCCCCTAATTTCGTCCCTTTTTTATCGGGATATAGCAATCTATACCGAACAGCAAACCTTGCTACGTGCGTAAATACCTGCTCTTGAAGATCCAAAAATGATGCCAACTGCTAACAACATTGAAACAAGAATGCCAAACCAATCGCCAAACCGGTTATAAAGCGTTCGTCCTTCAACCGTGAAAACCTCTCCGGTAATTACCCCTCGCGCGTTAACACCCCCCATAGCGCTGACCCGTCCATAGGGGTCAGAAACTATGGAAATACCTGAAGTTGTGCCTGTTCCTATTGCCAAATTGTTCTCTACGGCTCGGAAGATAGCTTCTACAGCAAAAAATATTGGAAACCAGCGATTATGATTGAAATCAGCGTTTATCGGCACTAACATAATCTGGGCGCCATTCCGAGCCAGGTTGCGTACGACGCAGGTAAAGCGGATATCATAGCATATTGCAAGACCGACTTTTCCATAAGATGTATCAAAGACTGGGTACTCTTCTGGCCCGGGGACAACTTTCTTGCCAAAAATATCTCTTTCTCCAGGAGCTAAATGAATCTTGGCCTGACGCCCTATTTCCTGTCCATCCGGACCGACCATCAGAGCTATATTGTACATTCCTTCGGATGTATACCAGCCTCCATTAACCACGATATAAATGTTCAAATCATCAGAAAGTTTCTTAAGTTGACTCGTAATGGTGTTGTCATCTATAACGAAGAATTTATTCTCTGGCCAGACAACAAACACAAGATTGCCTTCTCGTTTATATAAATCATTAACTATCTCTCGTGTAAGCTCAGCATTTATATCAAAAACATTCTGTGAAAATTCCGTTGCCTGGATTGCAGAGTCTTGAAGAGATAAATCAGTAGTCGCTCCGATCGTGAGCCTATCATTAGGCACAGGTGGGATAGTTAGCACGCCCCCAACGACCATAACTATAACCACGCTTACTGCTGCCACTGCCGATATATTAAGCTTTTTTTCTCGTCGCCAATGGATAATCAGTAATGCTATCCCGGTATTTACCAACATGATCATAAAACTGAGACCTGAGAAACCGGTTATGTTGAGAGTCTGTAATGCAGGTGGGAAGTTCCACTGTGAATATGATAGCAGAGCAAACCACCACTCCCGTGTCACTGGCGCTACAACGCGAATCCATTCCAACGCCGTCCAAGCTACCGGCACTGCTAATATTTTTATCGACGCAGGCAGCTTCCTTTGCAGCCAAACTCCTAATTCGATCATCCATGCGTAAACAGCGCCTACAAGAACAATAAGGGAATACCCCAATAGAGGTGAGAACATTGCCGGGTACCAATTGTGGACAGCAACCGACCAGATTATCCCAAATGGCAAGGAGAGGATGAACAGCCGCTTCCTGGGCTGCTCATAGAGCATCACCAAAAGTGGCACAAATGCCACCCATGCCAGCGGCCATAGATTAAAGTTGGGCATGCTTAACGCAACCAGCACGCCAGAAACGATTGAAAGGGCAATCGCCATCCAGATATTTTTTGCCATGGATTTTGCCAAGGTAGTTCGTTCTATAAACATAGCTTAAATCTCCCTGTCTTTTGTGAAATTAGGGGACACAGAAATCAGGGGACACAATACTAATTTCCTTGACAAGAGTAGATGAACAGAAAAGAAATTTCATTGTATATTTTTTGTTTAACGCTTGTCAAGCTTGATAAGAGATGATGTCAAGACTTATTTAAAATGTCCCTTCTTAACGAAATAAAAATGCCCCCTTTGAAAGCTTATAATGTTCCCCAGAAGGAGGGAGAATATTATGGGCGAGAAGGACATTATCGGGATGACTGTAGA
>CAZVBB010000043.1:0-7641 GCA_964625285.1 uncultured bacterium
TCAATCTGGTGTTCGTATTCTTTGACTTAAAAAAATTAGAACCGTCCCTATTTCTAAAATTTCTCTCATCATTTTGGTTCCTTAACTATCTGCCAATAACCGCCTTTGTCAGGACCGATTCTTTTAATTAATCCTTCTTTAATCAGCTTCCTTAATCTGGATTGAATAATTACTTCACTTTCATTCACTTTCAGTGAAAGAGCTCTTCTGGAAATATATGGTTCTTTTTCTATTACATCGATTATTTTCTGGTATTTTTCTGGGACTTTTCTGGGACTTTTCTGGGTGATTTTCGCTCCGGTTATCTGTTCTTTTGCAGACAATTTTATATATTCTCTGCTCGGTTTGAATTCTACATAGAAATGTGTTTCGGTAAATTGAATTCTTGGGAAAGGTGCTTTTTCTACTTTACAATATTCTTTTATTCGTTGCATTCCAGAACCAATCTTTTCTCCGAAATGTATTCTGGAAAACAAATCGGCAATAACCTGATTTCGTCTAAAAATAGTTTTACCGAGAATAAAATCCCTGGGTTTTACCCAGATATTTTCTATTTGTATTCTGTCAGGGAAAAATTTAAGGATATTATTATGCCCGTGTTCAAAGTAATCCTTGTGCATTACTGAATTTATAACCGCCTCCCTGATAGCGTCAAAAGGATATTCATAAATATTTTCTCTTTGAGGCATACCGGTAAACCTATAAGCCACCTTTGCATACAGTCGCACAAAGTCCATAACTTTGTTGACTATCTCAAACAAACTTCCCGTGATTTCCTTCCTGTCAATCACATCAGTGCCTTCATAATTTTTAAAAAGAACAACAGTAAAAACTGACCATGAAATAAACTTCTGGGGTTCTCTTGCAAAAAAAAGAACTCCCGCATTATTAAAATATAATCCTTCTTCCTGTTTCTCGGCAACATCTAAACTTAATAGTGCTGTTTCTGTTTTCGTTGATTTCGAGAGACCTGCAAATTCCAGAAAATTATTCAGTTTCTCTCTGGAAAAATCTTTTGGATATTTAAATTTTGGCACGGCCAATTCCTCAAAGTGAATTCTGCCTTCTGATTTAAATATTTCAATAATTTCATTTCTTGTCATTTTCTGGGAATTTGGACCCATTCTTTTGAAAAACCCGGAAGAACACTCATAGGGTTTATCCGTTCCTTCACGGACATTTATCACCAATATATTCCCGATTACTTCTAACAGAATAAACGGCTTTGGCTTACAATTATTCGCTATATCCTGTATTTGTGATTTTAATTTGTTTGAAATTGAAATTCCCTTTGGCAGTCCATAATCTGTCACGCCAACAAGAATCCTGCCGCCTGAAGCATTGGCAAAAGCAACAATTTCTTTTTCTAACCCGTTGATGTTTTCTTTGAACTCTATTTTGTATCCCTCGCCTTCTTTTAAAATAAGATTTAATTCTTCTTTTTTCATATTATTTTTGATTCTCAATAGCAACGATGATTTCCTTGATTAAATCTTTCTGGCGGGCTTTTTCTTTTTCTAAATAATTTTCACCGAGTTCTTCTTTTAACAATTTAATTTCTCTGATTAACTTTTCAGTCTTTTTCTCGTCTCCGCTTTCCAGACCTGTCTGCCGACTTGCCCACTGAAGCCCTGGCGCAGGCAGGTCTTCAAGACAGGCATAAAATTCTCAATTTTGCCCAGAACCATCTCCATTTTTTAATTTATAAACCAGCTGGCCAGCCCCGTTAGAAGTCCACACCAAAGGTGTAGCAGTTGCTCTGGCGTATTACTTCTAATGGGGTCAATCTGGTGTTCGTATTCTTTGACTTAAAAAAATTAGAACCGTCCCTATTTCTCCTTCCTGCAATACGGTAATTACCCATCCTTCTATCATCGATCTATCTTCTACTATAAATAGCCTGCTTATTTCAGTCATTACTACTTGCTCACAATTCATCATTAACATGCCATCCACTTCTCTGCAGAGCTTCTTTTTGTCCGGAAATACTATCCCTATGAACCGCAATACAAAGGAGATGAGATGGTCGTGACATTCCTACAAATGCCATTTTTAGATTTTGTATTATTCTTTTTTGTCTTGGCTCGGAATACTCACCCTTTACATAATCTATTATTCGCTCAACGTCATATTCATAAAAGAAAGTTTCAAGATAACATGTTGCTGTATGGGTTTCGCCTTTGACACCATGAATAGTTGAAACTTCTATTTCGATATCATTTGTTCCAGAAGAGTATTTATAAATATTATTATTCTGAAGGGTTTCTTCATTATCCGCTTCCAAATCTGAAGAATTTATAAAGTTTGTAAGTTCCTCATTCACCTGATAACTGAAAAACTCCTTAAATTCATTGGTTAGATAATTTTTTATTTCTTCAAAAACTTCTTCTTGCCTGTGTATCTTCAAACACCAATTAGTGAGCATTACTCTAAAATCTTGGTAAAAATCCGAGTTTTTTTCTGATATATATTTATGCAGTTTTTTCTCTGTGAATGTCCTTCCATCGTCAGTTATTCCTGTAATTCTTAGGCACTTTAAGAAAGCTGCCCATAGCCTCTTCTTGTAAAAATAAACTCCATTAGATGAAATAAAACTATCAGATTGTGGAGCTAAATAACTTTTTAGATTACTAAATTCAGTTTTTTTAACTTTTATTTCTTTGGAGTAGTCGCCCCAATAACTTGGTATAGTTATTTTGCCGTCATCATGCGGTTTTCCTCGCCAACCGACTGCTTTAAATACCCTTTTCTCATGCTGATGGAGGTTGTTTCTAATGATTATTTCACCGAATTTGTCTAGGACTTTCTGAATAGTGTTATCACCATAAACAATAATCACGGGGGTAATTTCATTTTGTATTCCATTTCCCGTTATTGGCTGTCGGCGGACACAAAGGTTCTCCACCTTGCTTGCTATAGAGCCTGGAAATCTTTTACTGCCTGTAATAGACATAGCTCTGTCGTTATTTACTGTCCAACCGCATTCCAAGTCAGCGTCATAGTCAAATATTGATTGATTTAGATCACCAATTTTTTGAACAACAACATTATCGTTGAATATACTATTCAGCAGTTCAGACTGGGTTGTACTTGAGTCTTGCATTTCATCAATGAAAACATAAGAAAATCTTTTTGAGATAAGTTCTCGGATACTGGGATGCTCTCTAATGTGCTCGAATGCCAATGAATAGGCATCATCGTAACACAAATAGCCCCACTCAAAAATTCGCAGTTTTAGGCTATTGATTTCTCTATAGGTTGGTGTATTAGTATCCATAAATGCTTGCTTATCAATTTGTGGAGAAATACAGAAGTTGTCTTTATTAAACCGTAGCCTTTGAAGATATTCCAATCCTCCTTCTCTCTTTTTATCAAGCCAAGTCCTTGCTACATGCAAGGTGTTGTAGCTTCTCTCGATAATCGAATTAAAAACCTCATTATCAACATACCTCGGTCTTTTATTAAATCTTAATATATACGCAGGTATCGCAAGATATTTATCCACGAAACTTTGAATTGTTCCAAAATGATTTGGGTAATTAAAAAGCTTCTGAGAAACAAAGGAAGCGTGGCTTTTTATTTCATTTATAGCCACATTTGTGTGTGTTAATACGCAAATACCCCTATTGTTTTCAAGTGGCATTTGCCGGGACAAAATCAACAACTTAGCAAGCAAAACCTTTGTTTTACCACCACCCGGGCAGGCAAGAATATCTATGGTTTCAAAACACCTTATTACTGCCTTTTGCTCTTCATCAAAGTGCTCACCGGGCGATAAAAGAATACTTTCTGCCCAAGAAATATCATCATCAGTAAGGATTATTTGCATTTGTCATTCCGTAACATATTTAATAGCATCCACGAGATATTTCAATTTCTCGTCAGCCTCAATCCGTTCTTTTATTCCTTCACATTCTTTAAGTAAAGCCGCAAAGCACTGAGCAACGATTGACTTAGAATTTTTTTTATGAAGTATATAGTCTTCATATATTGCTTTTGCAATTTCTTGATCTGTTTTATACTCTGAAGTCCAACTGGTAAAATCAACCTCGACCTTTTGTTTTACTTCAATGATTTTATCAGATGTCAATACGGCAGTATAAAACTCCTTCTTAAGTCCGCTCAAAGCAATATCGTATTCCAAAGTCCAATCCGGTGAAATAAAGGTTTGAATTTCATTACCGTTATACCTAGCCTCTTTCTCTGTTCTTTTCTCTTTAATCTGTTCTTCAGTAAATCCTGAATCGGGTTTAATGTCGTTATCTGTTATCACAGCTACTTTAACACCTATTCTTTCGCCCGATTTTCTTTTGAAAATTCTTGAATACCTTAAGAAAGCCGTGCTTTGAACATTCACAACCGATACACCATGTTTAGTAAGTGGCTTGCCAAGAATATCTGCTATAACCGGAATCAATATCTCTTCTGCATAGCCCTCAACTAAAATTACCCCCTGTGCAAAGAATAAATTAGCCTTTGTAACATCTAAGAATCGCTCCAAAAACAGATAATCTCCTTTTTCCAATTCGGTAAAATCACTTCCCATCGGGAAGGCTTTATCCCCCTTACAAATTATAAGATTATTAAGTTTAACTTTTGAAGCTAGATTCGAGCTGTGGGTTGTCATTATTATTTGAACAGCAGATCTCTCCGCTATCTCATTCTGTAGATATTCGATTAATCTCAATTGCGCTTGTGGATGTAAATGAGCTTCCACTTCTTCAATCAATAACAGTTTCATGCCGTAATAGTTAGTCCGCTTTAAGAGCAGTAATTCTGTAGCAATATATAGCCGGTTATAAGAACCCAAGCCCGAATTTTCTTCCGCCAAGTCAAGAATAAGCTTTTCTAAAATACCCGACAAGCTTTGACCGGAAATCGTGAATTTGGCGATTTTGTTGATTTCTTTTTCTGTAAAGAAATCTTTTAAATATTCATTTATGTCCGAAAGCAACGTTTTACCGGACTGGTCTTCAATATCTTTATTGTCTTCATCTTTTCCCTTGAAGTAACCTTCGATTTGTTTATTGGCACTTTCAGCAATTTTGCTAATTGGATGTTCCGCCTCTGGAACTAAAGAAAAAGCCTCATGGCTTTTTAGGATTTGAGCTAATCGGGATCTTCTTCCGGGGATAAGTTCTCTTTCAGCATCCCTTAGAGGCTTAAGGTAAGTTACTCTTAGAAAGTCCCTTGCGGTTCCATCAAGTTGAGTTCCCTCGTCATCTGGACCTGCCTTTATGTCATAAGTAATTTTTCTATCCTTCCGTTCAGAATTAAGAGTAACTTTTAGGAAATACCGGTCATTGCCACTGCAATCTTTTTCAATACCAAGCCATTCCAAGAAGTTAGCTGCTTCATTATTTTCAGCATCAAAGCCGCGAAAAATACATTCTATCTTAAACGATTTTGCTCTATTCGCATCTTTCGGTTCTATCCCCGGTGGTAGAAAAAAGTCTTCTTCTTCTAACCTCTGATAATCATAACTTTGCGTTTGTAAAACAAATTTTATTGCATCAACAATCGCCGTTTTGCCTGAATCGTTTTCACCAACAAGTAAATTTAACCCCTTGTTTAGTTGTAGATGTAATCCGGGAGCCCCGCTATCACCAGAGCCATATTTTCTAAAGTTCCATATTTTTAGTTCTGATAAAAACATGGCAATCCTCCTTTTAAGTTTACTTTTTTTCGCCCTCTATAATTGCTATTTCGTCCCCGGTCAGGTCGTAGAGTTCATAAACCATCTGGTCAATTTGGTTTTCGTATTCTTTGACTTTGGCTTGCTTGATAGGATTAGTTAAATAATCCACCTCTTGTCCCCCTTTAATAAAGGGGGATGAAGAGGATGCCCCTCTTTGAAAAAGAGGGGATAGGGGAGATTTAGGGGGATTTGTGATTGCAAGAATTTTATCAACAAGGTCAATAAAGGGTTTTTGATCAGATTCAGAGATTTTTGGAATTGGAAGTTGTTCAATAAATTGAGGTTTAAATCTTATTCCTTTTTCTCCTAACCCTGTTGCTATCATTTTGATATACTTTGAAATGAGTTTTGAATTCAATATGGCTAAATGATATTTATTCCCCATAATAATATGTGCGGTATCCAAACAATATTTTTTCGTTGAATCAAACGTCCCACAAAACTCATATCCAAATTCAGAAACAAAAATCTTCTCCTTTTTAAATTCATCATAATAATCACAACCTCTTAATTCATACCATTTCTTTTTACCATATTTTGCTTCCCAAACTTGTTCTAATTGACCTTTATATTGTTTCAAATATTCATAAATTGCTTCATACTTTTTTATATCAATTCCAGTATAAGAATAGATCAGGTAAAATCCTTTGAATTCATAATACCATTTATTTATATCTCTACCTCTTAAAATTGGTTTTAATATTTCGGCACTTTTTGGGTCTTCTGCACATAGTCGCTCTTTTGCTTCTGTATCAATGATAAATGCCTCGTTAAAACCTGTTATGATACCACGACAAATTCTTACATCCCAATTTTTCAGCGGTATACCTCTTTGTTCAATCTTCTTTTTGAGATTAAGGATTGTTTCATCTCCAAAAGTAAAACAATTACTATCAAGCTCTGATTGTTTCATTTCTAATTTATGGGAATTGAAATAGGTAGTAATATCTGTTGAGGGAGTAAAATCCGGTTGGATATTTAGAATATAGACGATATTCTCTGATGGTTCTGTTTTCTGGAAAAGTAGTATATTAGTATCAACAGTAGCATCAAAAACTTGATAGCCATTAAAATCAATAATCTGTTTTAGTGTGGTTTTTCCCTTAAAGAACCTGCGTAATTTTTCACCGTATTTTGCCCTCATCCATTTATTGCTGCTGATAAAACATAAATATCCACCAGGGCTTAAAATCTGGTAACTCCGCTCATAGAAATAGGTATAAAGGTCAGATGTGGAATTATACACTTCATAGTTTTGTTTTTGTAAGGCAGGTTTCTGGTCTTTAATATCTTCTTGTCTAATATACGGAGGATTGGCAATCACTACATCAAATCCCCCACTCCCCCCTTTCTCAAAGGGGGATGAAGTGTGAATCCCGAACATCCATTCGGGGTCAAAGAAATCTGCCGAAGCGTTCTGGTCATAGAGGTCAAAACCGGCAATTTTTTTAGCTATTTTAATGATAAAATCACCTTCAACCTGCTTTTGAATACTTCTTAATTTCTTTTCAAGCTCTTTAATGCTACGTCTTATCCATTTAATTTTTTCCTTCTTTTTATCAATTTTTATCTGCTCTACCTCTCCAAAAAGGGTCATCTGTTCAATTATTTTAATATCTTCTGGCCCCTGAATAGCTTTTTGTAATTTTAACTCTTCTTCTTTAATTATTTCTTTAATTTGATTTATTTCATCTTGTTTTTTATCAGTTAAAAAATCTTTAACCTTTTCTGCAAGTTTTTCCCTGAGAATTTTATCTTGTCTTTGATAATATATTTTTTCACTGCGGGTTTTTGCATTAAAATATTTATGGCGCTCTTTTGCCAATTCATCCTGGATTTGTTTTACTTCAGTATTTTGAAACAATAAATCTTGTTGAGGAATTTCTAATCCGAGCAATGTATTTGCTGATACGAACCTTGTCTCAAGGTTGGGTAAAGCTCTT
>CAZVBB010000044.1:0-7520 GCA_964625285.1 uncultured bacterium
AGGAGGGTGTTATGATAAATTTTGAGCTATCTTCAAAAATAAAAAATATAAGAAATATGATTCACAATCTGGCATTAAATAATTTAAGGCCACTATCTCGCCAGTACGATGAAGAAGAGCATGCAAGGCCTACAGACTTAATAAATATGATGCATCAATTATCCAGAGGAAGTGGAATATCAAGCATGGGAAAAGGAAAAAAAGAAGGTCCGTCTGATGCTACTTTAATGAGTGCGATATTAGCAGAAGAAATGTGCTGGGGCGATGCGGGATTAACTCTTTCTCTTGCAGGGGGAGGATTGGGAGGAGCGGCAATTCAGGCAACTGGAACTCCTGAACAAAAAGAAAAATTTCTAAAAAGGTTCTCCGAAGAAAAACCAGCATGGGGTGCTATGGCAATAACTGAACCTGATGCAGGCTCAGATACCGCTGCAATTATCACTACTGCTGTTCTAGATAGAGAAAAAAACGAGTGGGTTTTAAACGGTGAGAAAATATTTGTCACCTCTGGTAAATCTGCTCTGCAAGATAGTAAAGGGTTAGTAGTAGTATGGGCAACAGTTGACAGAAAAGCGGGGCGGGCAGGAATAAAACCGTTTGTGGTAGAAGCAGGAACTCCTAATATGACCATAACAAGGCAGGAAGACAAAATGGGAATTCGGGCATCAGATACTGTCTCAATTGCATTTGAAGACTGTCGAATACCTGCTGAGAACATTTTGGGAAGCCCAGAAGTTGTTGATATCAAAAAAGAAGGTGGTTTTAAGGGCGTTATGGCAACCTTTGATGCTACGAGGCCTCTCGTTGCTTCTATGGCAATCGGCGTGGGCAGAGCAGCACTCGAGCTTACAAAAGAAATTTTGAGCAAAGAAGGAATAGAAATTAGATATGGAATATCTCCAAATAAGTTAACCGCATTAGAGCGCGATATTATGGATATGGAAGTAAATTTAACCGCAGCGCGGCTCTTGACCTGGCGTGCCTGCTGGATGCTTGACAATAAAATGCATAATACTCTTGAAGCAGCAATGGCAAAGGCAAAAGCTGGCATGGTAGTTACTCAAATAACTCAGAAGTGTGTGGAAATATTAGGACCGCTCGGCTATTCAAGAAAGTATTTATTTGAAAAGTGGCTCCGTGATGCAAAAATAAATGATATATTTGAAGGCACTGGACAAATACAAACGCTAATTGTTGCCCGAAGAGTATTAGAATTCGGGAGAGAACAATTAAAGTAGTAGCTTTAGGTAAACAATTAGGGGAAAGGTTCAAAGGTTCAGAGTTCAAAGGTTAAGAAAACCCAGAACGGTGAACCTGGAACCCAGAACGGTGAACCCGGAACGTTAATCAGAAAGCACGAAGCACGAAATACGAAGCACGAAACAAGCTCAAATGACCAAAATTCAAATGTTCAAAACAAGTCTTGTTTCGGTCATTCGGATTTAGAATTTCGGATTTGTTTCGGATTTCGATATTCGATATTCGGATTTAGAGCGACTGGTGCCTGGTGCACTGAAGACTTTATGGGGTGACAATCCGCCCGAGGCGGATGCCAAGCAATAAAGTAATGAAAGTAAGGGTAAGATTTGCTCCAAGTCCAACGGGCTTTCTCCATCTCGGAGGAGCAAGAACTGCGCTTTTCAATTGGCTTTTTGCTCGCAATAAGGGCGGCGTGCTCATTCTACGAGTTGAGGATACCGATATCGCTCGTGCGGCAAGCGGAGCGGTTGAAAAGATTATTTCCGACCTCAAGTGGCTTGGAGTTAACTGGGATGAAGGGCCTTATTTTCAAACGGATAGGCTCTCTCTTTATAGCCACCATGCGGAATTATTGCTTAAAAATGACAAGGCTTACTTTTGCTATTGTTTGCCAGAGGAACTTGATGCGAGAAGGAAAGAAGCGCTGGCAGGGGGAAAACCACCCGGTTATGATGGGCGATGTCGCGAACTTTCGATCAAAGAAGCAGAAAAATTAAAGAAAACACAAGAAAAAAGGGTAATCCGCTTCAAAATTCCTCATACAGGAGCAACGGAGTTTACCGACCTTGTAAGAGGAGAGATTAAATTTGACCATAGTGTCTTAGATGACTTCGTTATTATGAAGTCGGATGGAATTCCTACTTTTATTTTTGCTAATGTTGTTGATGATGAGGACATGAAAATAACCCACGTCATCAGAGGCGATGAACATCTCTCCAACACTCCGCGTCAGTTGTTGCTATATCGAGCTCTGGGGTGGCAACCGCCATTTTTTGCTCATCTGTCAATGATTCTTGGAACTGATGGGAAAAAACTGAGCAAGCGGACTGGGGCAGTATCGCTTTCCTGGTATCGCAGGGAAGGCTATCTGCCAGAGGCTCTTATTAACTATCTTGCCCTTCTCGGCTGGGCTCCTGAAGGTAATCAGGAAATCTTCTCATCTACAACTGAGATTATTAAAAAGTTTTCTCTTAAGCGAATAAGCTGCAATCCGGCAATATTTGATGTGAAAAAACTTGATTGGATAAACGGAAATTATATAAAAAGAAGTAATTGTAAAGAAATTGCTATGCTCATCAAGCCATATCTTGAGGCGGCAAATCTCTTGCAGGGTGATGAAGATGAGGAATGGCTGGAGCAAGTCATTGAACTGGAAAAAGGTAGGATAAAACGACTTTCCCAGATAGTTGAATATGGAGATTTTTTCTTTCTCCCTGAGATTAGTTATGAAAAGGACCTCATAGATAGTGTACTTCTCCGAAAGGGGACAAAAGAACTTCTTGGTGCCTATCGCACTGCGCTAAGCGAATCAGAGGATTTCACTGTGGAAGAGGTAGAAAAAAGAGCGAGGAAAGTAATTGAAGATGCAGGAGTAAAAGGTGGTGACTTAATTCATCCGGTACGAGTTGCTCTCACCGGACATACAATTGGCCCAGGATTATTTGAAATAATCGCACTTCTCGGAAAGAAAAAGGTACTTCATCACCTTGATAGCGCAATTAAAATAATAAAAGCGCAAAATGAGTAAATGGTGGATAGTAAGTAGTGGGTGCCCAGTCCAACAGATAGATTCTAAAAACTGGCTTATACTGCAAAAATTGCAGTGTCTCTCCAAGCATTTAGGCCGTATAATATTATGTCAGCGAAAAATGGAGGATGAATGGAGGTTACTTATTCAGTCAATGGAGCATCCATACGACTGACTTATGAAAGGTGGTATCATATATTGAAAACCACGATGAATTGGCAAGTTACTTCCATGAGGTGCTGGATACCATAGAAAAGCCTGCATTTGTTGTTCGTGGAAATAAGGGATCCTTGAAAGCTACGAAAAGTATGGGAAGGAGAAAATGGCTGGTTGTAATTTATAAAGAGATATCGAAGCGTGATGGATTTGTGATTACTGCTTATTTCCTTGACGCAAAACCAAGGGGGGGGAGGTGATATGGCGACGGTAACAACAAAGAGAACCGAGGATTTTATTGGCAGGTGCGTTAAAATGGCCTCTGATATGTTGAAATTGCCAACGCATCATGTGTGGCTGGACTACGATAAGGAAGCTGATGTGCTCTATATGAGCTTCCGCAAACCCCAGAGAGCCACTAAGACGATTGAGACGGACGACATATTGATAAGGAAAGACGGTAGAGAGATTGTCGGTTTGACAATATTGAACGCGAGTAGTAGATAATAATAGAAAATATTCACTGCACCCGACCAAAAAGCTGTTGCTTTTTGGCGGGTGAGTTCTAGCGTTATATGAAAGAAAGATATTTATGAACACTTTACTTACAACTTCAGTATTACTTTTATTGATGGGTTATTTTTATTTACCTTGGTATATTTCAAAAAAGAGAAATTCTAAAAACAGAAAAAAGATTGTAGCCTTATCAATAATTTTACCGAAAACATGGGGACGCTTCCCATATTTATTCACACAAAGAAGAAGAGGAAGAAATAATGCGGGAAGTGTCCCCTATTTCTTCCACATTTGATATATTCAATTTAGTTTGATATGAGCCTTTCCGAAATCAGGGAAATCAGGGAAGACAATACTGATTTCCTGGATTAAAGAAAAAGGCCAGTGTGATTTTCCCCTCATAATCTCCAGACTGCTTATCCCCACGTTCTAAGAGCTTTCAATGTCTGACCCTATTTCCTTTTCTTACAGTTGTCTTCTTTTTTTCTTCCTCTTGGGTAATACCATGGCTACAACAGCGATAAAATCTTATTGACACTGCCTTACCCTATATTATACTAAACTTAGTTGGAATTAGAAACATATAACATGCCTTATATGAAGGAGAGGTTCAAGATGTCTAATCGGAAAACCATAGCATTCCAGGAGGCTTTAGATGTAATTGAGTCATTACCTGAATATCAGCAAGAGAATCTTATTGATATTGTTCAACACAGGATAATAGAGCATAGACGAGAATTGCTTGCAGAGAACATCAAGGAAGCAAGAAAAGAATATGCACGAGGAGAAGTGAAAAAAGCACTGTAGATGACCTGATGAAAGAGCTCTCTAAATGAGAACGCTGATCTGGGGTAAAGCCTTTGTAAGAGCTTTTAAGCGGACTGCCAAAAAGTATCCAGGCCTGAGAAAAGATATTGAAAAAAGCTTGAAACTTCTGGCTAAAGACCCTTTTGCTCCACAACTGGAAACCCATAAACTCAAGGGGAAACTATTAGGCTCATGGGCATGTAGTGCTGTGATACGACTTGCGAATAGTATTTGATTTTGTAAAGAGTGAAAAACAAAAAGAAGATGATATTCTATTGATGGAAGTTGGAACACATGATAAAGTATACTAAGTCCGTAGACTGCTCATCGGAAAAAAGGTTTTGAGTATTACAGGGGTCAGGTCTCCACATTTGACATATTTCTTTTCGGCAAAAAAAAGGGCCAGGGTGATTTTCCCCTCATAATCTCCAGACTGCTTATTCCCACGTTCTAAGAATATATTTTTCTTATGTATGTCGGAATTTCAGAAGAAAATAAAAAAAACCTTGACAGAGTTTTTGCTAATTGGTTATACTTCGTGCAAAATGGCACGAAGTATCCTGTTTGGGAATAGGCTTGCTACAATTTGGAGTACCAGAGGCATAAATTAACAAGGATAAATGTATTGAAATGAGAGAAATCATAAAGCAGTTCGCAAAGGGCCGCGAGAATCTGATACCTATCCTGCAAGAGGTTCAGAAAGTGGAGAAGTATCTGTCGCCAGAAGCTGTCTCTGAGGTCAGTCGTTTCCTGGATATGTCTGAGAATGAAATATACAGCATTGCCACTTTTTATGCTCAGTTCCGTTTTACCAAACCAGGAGACCACATAATTAAAGTTTGCCTTGGAACTGCCTGTCATGTGCGTGGAGGAAGTAGCATTTTAGAGTCCATAGAGCGGAAATTGGAGGTTCGGACCGGAGGGACGACTAAGGATTATAAATTTAGCCTGGAAAGAGTCGCCTGTGTTGGCTGTTGTGCCTTAGCACCAGTGGTGATAGTTGATGAAGATGTGCACGCTAAGATGACAACGAAAAAGGTAGCGACCTTTCTTGGCCCACTTCTAACAGAAGGTAAAGAAAGTGTCAGTGAATAGTGTCAGTGTCAGTGAATAGTGTCGGTAAAGGATTGGTTTCACAGACACAGACCACAGACATTAATAAAAGAGAAAATCAATGACTTTTGAGCAGCGACAGCGGAATGCCACAGCGGAATGGAAGACTCTCGGTGAGAAGCCCTGCATATATGTTGGAGCGGCAACCTGCGGGCGAGCCTCTGGTGCCCTGAAGCTAATAGAGTCAATCAAGGAAGAGCTTAAAAAAAGAAAGTTAACCACAAATGTGATAGAAGTTGGCTGCATTGGTCTTTGCTACGCTGAACCATTAGTTGACATAGTCGGACAGGATGGCATCCGCATTTCCTATTCACACGTTACCCCGAAAATAATTCCCCAATTAATAGATGAGCATCTCATCAATAATAATCCTGTAGTTCCCATCGCTCTCGGCATAGTAGGAAAAGGCAAAATTTGTGACATTCCCAACCTCTTTGACCTTCCCGTATTAAAACCTCAGGTGAGAATAGTTCTTCGCAACTGCGGCTACATTGACCCTGAAAACATCAATCACTACATAGCCAACGATGGCTACCGCGGTTTAATCAGAGCATTGAAAATGAGTCCAGATGAAGTGATAGAAGAGGTTAAAAATTCCGGACTCAGGGGTCGGGGAGGGGCTGGATTCCCCACTGGCAAGAAATGGCAGTTCTGTCGCGAGGCGCGGGGAGATGAAAAATATCTCATCTGCAATGCCGACGAAGGTGACCCGGGAGCCTTTATGGACCGGGCACTCTTAGAGAGTGACCCTCATTCCGTTTTAGAGGGAATGCTTATTGGTGCTTATGCCATTGGCACTCAAACAGGTTACATCTACGTCCGTTCGGAATACCCATTAGCCATTGCCAGGTTAGAAAAAGCATGCGCGCAGATGGAGGATTACGGGCTCCTCGGAAAAAACATTCTCGGCTCTAAATTTAGCTTTCATATAAAGATTAAAATTGGAGCTGGAGCATTTGTCTGTGGCGAGGAAACAGCAATGCTCTTTTCCATAGAGGGAAGGCGAAGCGTTCCGCGCAGTCGTCCTCCATTCCCGGCAACCTCCGGGTTATGGGATAAGCCCACTAATATCAATAATGTGGAAACATGGGCTAATGTGTCGGCTATCTTCCAGAAGAGTGGGGAGTGGTATGCTCTCTCAGGCACTGAGAAAAGCAAAGGAACTAAAATATTTGCTCTGGCTGGAAAAATAAATAATACCGGACTTATTGAGGTACCTATGGGGATTACTTTAGGTAAGGTGATTTATGATATTGGCGGAGGTATACCTGATGATAAGGAATTCAAAGCAATTCAAACCGGGGGTCCTTCAGGTGGCTGTCTCCCCGCCTCATTACTTGACCTTCCTGTTGATTATGAGCAATTAGCTGCTGCGGGGTCTATTATGGGCTCCGGGGGAATGATAGTTGCCGATACAGATACCTGCATGGTTGACATCGCTAGATATTTTCTTACCTTTACTCAGAATGAGTCCTGTGGTAAGTGTGTGCTGTGCCGGGAAGGAACAATGCAGATGTTAGAAATTTTAACTGATATAACTGAGGGAAAAGGCAAGCCAGATGACCTAACTCGGCTGCTGGAATTGGCTGAGGCTGTTAAGATAGGCTCGCTCTGTGCCCTCGGAGGAACAGCACCTAATCCGGTATTAACTACTATAAAATATTTCCGACCGGAGTATGAAGCTCATATCAATAAAAAGGAATGCCCAGCGAGAGTATGTAAGGCATTAATCTCTTTTTATATTTCCCCAGATAAATGCACAGGGTGTATGGCTTGTCTTAATGCCTGCCCGGTTGGCGCAATCAAGGGTGAGAAAAAGATGGTTCATATAATAAATCAAGAGGGATGTATCAGGTGTGGAATATGCCTTGATGCCTGCCCGCCTAAATTTAAGGCAATAGCAAAGATTACTGGTAGCTTA
>CAZVBB010000045.1:0-7471 GCA_964625285.1 uncultured bacterium
TATCATTAGGACCTCCTTTGGTTAGCTATACTATACCAAAAGAGTTACCTAATTATTGAGCATTAACAACCCTTTTTTATTGAAAAGTGAAAAACCTGACAGAATTTGAGTAGCGTGGTATGCTTCCTTTTTTAGTAGAAAGGAGTCCCAGAACTGTGGATATAAGAAAAGTATTCCAGGATATCGTCGCCCCAGAGTTGCGAGCAATCGAGGGAAGATTTGAGGCCCAAAATCGGGATTAGCCGATAATCCCATCGGTGAAGGAGCCCTGTGCTACTCTATATTTTGTAGAGAGGGTCGGGGTGAGGGGAATTGATAAGTCCGGACATTAATCTGCAATATGTGTATTACGTAGTCGGGCCCGTTCCTGAGCCCGACTGTGGATTAAATGGCGAAGTTATCGCATATTCTACGAGAGGAGCAATAAAGGAAAAAGTAGGAGGTTCATTTTGGTTATGACCCATTTTTTGAGAAAGGCTCAAAAATCGGCTTTCTTATCACTTCTTGTATGCGGTCTTTTACTGTTTTCTCACGCAGTGGAAGCTGCCCCTGTGAGTGATTTCAATAATGATGGCAAGGTTAACTGCGATGACTTCTCAATTTTTAAGGCGGCTTACGGAGTAATCCCAGGGATGCCAAATTGGAACCCAGTCTGCGACATTGCTGAGCCATATGGAATAATAGACTTTGAAGATTACATGCTCTTTCTTATAGCTTTTAAGGAAGCCATACCAGAGATAGAGGAATTTCCAGAGTGTTGGACCGATATCCTTTGGTATGATAAGACTTTTACTATGCCAATTCCTCCGAAGGGATTGCAGGAGCTACCAGATGATGGAATAAACAACCTCAAGGTCAATCCATGTTCGCTTGAATACTCTTACACCATACTACCCGTTCCAGAAGGTTGGCTAGGTTCATATGCCTTCAGAATAAACGATGCCGGAGATGTGGCAGGACATGCAATTAACCTTTCATGGCCTTCATGGCTTTGGCGTGCCATCCCCTGGACTCCAGAGAAAGAAATAGAGGTAGTAATAACCTTCGACGATGGGCCAGTGGGGGATATACATCCAATAACCGGTCAGAACTATACAGCTAGAATCATGCGTGATTTAGAACGGGGAGATCTCAATCGCTATCAGGATAATATTAAGGCTGCTTTCTTCATCCTTACCCACATGGAAAACAGAGGAGGAACCACGATAGGGGAAGAGATAATAAGATGGGAGAATATGTTTGACCATGTGGTGGCAGTTCATGGTGGTGGCAGGGGAGACCATAAGTTACACCCAGAGCGGGTAAAGATAGAGCCCTATGACGTCGATGCAATCTTTGATTACAATGGTGATGGTTTAAACGATCCAGATGGTATACGTGATGGAAAGAATGCATTGGAGAGTGATCTGATTGCAGCAAAGAAGAAGATCCGAATTCTCACAGGAACAGTTCCTGAGTTTGTCAGGCCGCCGTATTGGAACTATGGGCAGACATGGCACTATGGCAAAGAAATCAAAAAACGAGTTTTAGAGACATATGCAAGGCAGAACTTGAAAATAATCATGACCGATGTTCACGGTGGAGATACTGGATATAGAACTTATAAACTGCATCCTTGGGAGCATTGGAAGATGCCACCTGCTGGATTAGTTAGGGATCTTCTTATAGATGGCATTAAGAAATGTGTCAAGGATCTTAATTTGAAACAGATTGTGGTAACCCTTCACGATTGGAACGACCGCACGGCAGAAAATCTTGCCCTTCCGGATCCTTCTTATTTGGATGCGATTGTTGAGGGGGTAAGGAGAGCCCTGAATTTAAATACGAGAGAGGAGGCAGCAAGGCGTATTCGATTTGTAACCTCTAGCGACAGGATCCGTCAGATATTCGATGGAAAACCTGATAATCCAGATGAATGGCCCAATCTGCCTACTCCGGGTCCACCTGAGGCGCGGTTGCCGTTCTAAAACAGAGAGGAGATGCGATTATGAGAAGAAAACCTTTAAATTTTCTATTAATTGGGATTGCAGTTACATTTGTCTTCTTGGGAATTTGCAGTTATAGTGCTCAGGGAGAGGAGTCCAAAGAAATCTATCAGCAGATAGAAGAGGCATTGAGCAGCCCGTGGGGAGATGTGGCAGAGAGGCTTGCTGAAATAGGCAAACCAGCCGTTCCGGTGCTTCTAGATATACTAAGGAGTGGAGAATATAAATTCCCAGCAACTATCATAGAAGCGTTAGGTATGATTGGAGATGAAAGAGCTATACCATTATTGTTGGAGATGTTAGAGAGCTCCCTCGCCAAAAATGTGGCAAATAGCTTCTTAGTACGGGCCCTGGGGAGAATTGGGGACCCAAGGGCAGAGAATATTATGCTTAGAATTTTTGAACACACAAAGTATGACGGACGACTTATCGCCGCTCCGGTTTTGCTGAAAGTTGGGGGAAAAGAATCGAGGGAGAAGGTAAGGCAATTTGTAGCTACAACCCATCATCTACAGAAGAGAGCGTGGTTTTGGCTCGATGACGATGCGATTAAGGAGTTAAGAAGGACTGGGGTTGATTATGCTTCAAGTAAGGGTGTTAGAGCAATTGCTAATCTGATAGTTGGTCTGAAGGATGTAGATCTTTTGACGAGTATTATGAGGTTTGGTGGATGGAGAAAGGCCGAATGTGAAGCCCTTGCGAAGATAGGAACCCCTGAAGCAATAGAGGTTTTATTTAAGGCAGCGGAGAATGACCCAAGCATGTGGGTTCCTAATATCCTTCCCGGAGCTACAGAAAGTAAGCGCAGGGAGTTACAACAGGTTAATCCTTACACGAGAGCCTCGGCCGTAGAAGCCCTACTAACCATTCCTGGGGTCGATCTAAGAAGAGTGAGAAGAGCTTTTGAGGACATTCCTGTGGAAAAGCTTCGGGTTATTCCTTTGACAGTAAAGCTCCAGCCCGACAAGTGGAACATACAGTGGAAGAAAGAGCATGCTGGCAAGGGTCTGATCAACCTCTACCTCGGGAATCTGCCGGGTTACAGTCTAAATGATATAAAGCCAGAGACGATAAGGCTAAACGGAAAGCTCCCCATAGAGGGTAGAGCAAAGATACTTGACCATCACGAAGGCTTCCTGGGGAATGTCCTTATGGTAAAGTTCAACAAGGTTGAGGCTATAAAAACTATAGAAGGCATATGGCCTGGGAAATTGTCCAGCATAACCATCACCGGCGAATTAAAAGACGGCAAGCTCTTCAAAGGAACCGGTAGAATCCAGATAATAGGCAAGAAGTAACTCTCCACTCAGAGAAATTAGGGGCAGACACCTATTTTTATTGATATTAAGAGCTCTACCAAAATGAAGCCAGAGGGTCATCTCTACCATAACCTTCCTTGAATTATTTCCTTGCATAAGCACTCCAAGTAACTTAAAATTACCCTGTAAAATAGCCTTAAAACACTTGTTTTTTTGGAAATTTTACAAAAAAAATTATGTATGGTGTCTCCAGAATTCATGAGGTGGTAAAATGGCGTCAAGTCTATTTTATCTTATTGTTGTTGCATCTCTTCTGTTTAAAAAAATAGACTTGACACCATTTTTTTGTGACCTTCAAAAGAGGAGCACAAGAGACTGATGCACTGGTGTTCTGGTACACTGGTGCTCTAGAGGAGTAATATGGCAGAAAAAAAATCCTTAGAAAAAATAGGGTCAATTCTATTATTTTTAAAAGGTTCGCCCTTGAGGCTCACCTGAGTCCTTCGCTGACGCTCAGAGCTTCTTTTATACTTGGAATGTTATCTGAAATCTGGCAAAAGAGGTGAATAAAAATGGATAAAAGAATAAAACTATTGGTAAATCCAATAAAAGAATATCTGGTAAAGATTTATGGGGAAAGGATCAAAAAGGTTATATTATATGTTTCTTATGTAAGGGGTGAAGCTACAGGAGATTCCGATATTGATATACTTGTATTGGTTGATGACTCTCTTAATCCCTTTGAGGTTAGAAAAAGATTAAGCGACCTTTTGTTTGACATACTTCTTGAAAAAGGCGAAGTTGTTTCAGTTATAGCGGTTCCAGAGCATTTCTTTGAAAAATACAATTCTCCATTTATGTTAAATGTAAAGAAAGAAGGTGTGACAGCATGAAAGAAATAATAGATTTTATAGAGAAAGCAGAAAGATTTCTGAGGACAGCCAAACATGCTTTGAATACGCGAGATTATGATTCCTCTGTTTCAAGAAGTTATTATGCGATGTTCTTCATGGCAGAAGCGGTACTTCTTACTAAGGGTTTAACTGTTTCTTCCCATAAAGGCGCAATAAGTTTGGGGAGCATTTTGTAAAAACAGAAATTTTTGAAAGAGATTTGGGAAAAGCACTTAATGATGCCTATGATGAAAGACTGATTGGAGATTATGGGGTAGGTTTTACAGTCGGTGAAGAAGAGGCAAAAGATTTATTGGAAACAGCCCAGAATTTTGTTAAGATATTGAAAAATTATCTTAAAAAGTGGATGGAGACAGGAGACTCGTGAAGGATGCTCGGAACCTCAGATAACACAGCACCTGTCTGCGTGCAGATACGCACAGGCAGGTAAAAGATTCGTCCACCAGAGGTGGACTCATCCAAATCCAGCACTTATTTTTTGGAAATCCGAGGACGCAATACTTAATTATTGACTTTCAAAAGAGAAGCGCAAGACACTGGTGACTGGTGCACCTGTCTGCGTGCGGGCACGCACAGACAGGTGGCAACTTCTTTTACCCGCAAACCGTTAAGCAACATTGCCCATTTAGGAGATAATAGAATATGAAACTGTTTACCATTGACAAAAATGGAAAGATGATTCCTTACAAGGAACACCTTTTCAAGGATTCCAAACAGGAAGCAGATTTGGAAGTTTTACTTGAGAACAACCCAGAATATTTTTTTGAAAGAAGCAAAGTTCTTATAATTGGTCGTCAGGTTACTACAAACCTAAATACTTCTATAGATTTATTAGGGATTGATAAAGCTGGTAATTCTGTGGTTGTAGAATTAAAGAGAGATAAGACTCCTCGGGAAACAATTGCTCAGCTATTGGAATATGCATCCTTTGTTGAAAATTTAGACTATTCTCAGTTGAATGATATTTATAAAGACTATTCTGGCGAAGAAAGTAGTTTGGAAGATTATCACCAACAATATTTTCAAAACGAAACAGATGAAAAAGTTTCATTCAATAAGTCAACAAGACTTGTCATTGTGGCTCAAGAAATTTCAAAAGAAATTCGACAAACAGCACTGTTTCTAAGGAAAAGGGGTATTGATATTTATTGTATGGAGTTTAAGTATTTTGAAACCAGATCCGGAGAAAAGATAATCTCAAGTGATTTTGTCGTTGGCGAAGAGGAATTTATACGTCAAAAAGTTCAATCCGCTTCACTTCCCAAAGTTGATGAGAAACAATTCTTAAGTTCATTGGATAAAAACGGATTGGAAGTTTTTCAGCACATATTTGAATTTGCAAAACAAAATGGCTTAATATTCAGATGGGGGTCAAAAGGGTTCTCGCTAAATGTTGAATTGGATACTGGTTTTGTTGGTCTATTTTTTGGATATCCCCCAAGTTCTGTATTCAAACAAAGTATTTATACCGGTTTTGAAGAGATTACGAAAAAAGTTAGCAATCCAGAAGATATTATCGAATTCTATAAAGAACGTCTTGAAAATCTCGGTTACTTTATAAAAGCAAAATCAAATCTGAAATGGGTAATTGAGAAAGCTTATTCAGAAAATGATGTTAAACAGTTTCTCGGTATTATGGAGAAAATAATTTCAAAGATAAAGGAAAGAGGGTTGAAATAAATGACGGGAGAAGAAAAGGGGACAGACACCTTTTCATTGTTAAAAATTGAGTTCTGACGAGGTTAGAAAATCTTGCCTATCTCTTGAAAAAGATCGGGTTTAGAGTTTAGGGTTTGACACAAAGTGTCTCACTTAATTCAAGGTTACAGAGATATATAGCCGTGATGCGGATTTAGAATGTTGTACCATTGTGTTCTGGTGCACTGGTGCTCTAGGAGAGTAATATGGCAGAAAAAAAATCTTTAGAAAAAATAGATGATTATCGCTGGCGGATTCCAAAAAGCTTCGCTCCCGGTATGCGCGTACCGGGATTGGTCTATGCCAATGAGAAATTGCTTAAGGCAATGGAAGAAGAGCCGCTGAAGCAGGTTATCAATGTAGCTCACTTACCTGGCATCATCAAATACTCCCTGGCTATGCCCGACATCCACTGGGGTTACGGCTTCTGCATTGGCGGAGTAGCTGCTACCGATATTGAAGATGGCGTCATCTCCCCCGGAGGAATTGGGTACGACATAAATTGTGGGGTTCGGATGCTGCGGACTGCCTTAAAGGGAAAAGATATAAAAGATAAGATAAGGGCGCTGATAGAGACTCTCTTTTCCCATATTCCCTCTGGCGTTGGCTCACGCGGAGAGTTAAAGTTAAGCCGCCAGGAAGGAGCAGAGGTGCTCCACAAGGGAGCTCAATGGATAGTAGAAAAGGGCTACGGAACCACTGAGGACATTGAGTTCACTGAAGAGAGAGGACGGCTTGCCGGGGCAGACCCAACAAAGGTGAGTCAGCGAGCAATGGAAAGAGGCGCCAAACAGCAAGGAACCCTCGGCTCGGGTAATCATTTTATTGAGGTGCAAATTGTGGAAGAAATTTATGAACCTGAGACTGCTCGTGCTTTTGGCATTGAAAAAGGAGCAATAACAGTAATGATTCACTCAGGCTCCCGGGGGCTTGGCTATCAGGTCTGCGATGATTATTTGCAGGTAATTGGGAGGGCAGTTCATAAGTATGGGATTGAACTTCCGGACAGGCAGTTAGCCTGTGCTCCCATTAATTCTATTGAGGGAAAGGATTATTTTGCTGCAATGGCAGCGGCGGCAAACTATGCCTGGGCTAATCGACAATATCTGATGCATCTGACAAGGGAAGTATTTGCAAATGTATTTGATGTCACTCCAGCTGAATTGGGAATGGGCTTAATTTATGATGTAGCGCATAATATTGGGAAATTTGAAGAACATACCGTTGATGGAACCAAAAAGAAGCTCTTTGTCCATCGCAAGGGAGCAACACGGGCATTCCCGCCAGGGCATCCCGAGCTTCCGGCGAGGTATAGAGCTTATGGTCAGCCGGTGATTATTCCCGGAGATATGGGAAGAGCCTCATACCTTCTTGTGGGGACAGAGGTGGCGATGGCTGAAACCTTTGGCAGCACCTGTCATGGCGCCGGTCGGGTGATGAGTCGCACACAGGCAATTAAAGCTGCCAGGGGAAGACCAATATATGAGGAGATGGAGAAAAAAGGAGTTGTGGTAAGAACAGAAGGAAGAGAGACCTTGGCTGAGGAGCTCCCTGAGGCTTATAAAGATGTAAATGATATTACTGATGTTGTTCACCAGGCAGGCATTTCTCGCAA
>CAZVBB010000046.1:0-7424 GCA_964625285.1 uncultured bacterium
TTGTGCCTTTGCCACTTTGTGCCTTTCAGTCAACGGAGTTGACTGAGTATTTACCTTTCTTTTAACACAAGCTAAATTTTACCGTTTATCTGTTAGAGCTGTCAATCTACAAACATCATTCGCCCTCTTTTTATTGTTAAGATTAAGGTAAAGGGAGTATAATCCTATTAAAAAAGGAAAATAACATAATGTATGAGCAATACTGGGAATTGAAAGAAAAACCATTTGAGAACACTCCTGACCCTCGCTTCTTTTATTATTCCCCCCAGCATGAAGAAGCTTTAATGAGGTTGCTTTATGCAGTGGAGGAAAGGAAAGGGTCTGCTATGCTCACTGGAGTATTTGGATGCGGAAAAACCGTCCTTGGATATGCCCTTTTAGAGAAGCTGGACAAAGCTAAATTCAGAGCTGCCTTTCTGGTTAATCTCCAACTTGAGCCAGTGGAACTCTTGAGAGCTATTGCTTATAATTTGGGCGTAACCGATCTGCCCAAGAAAAAGACCGAAATCCTAACTGACTACCTCTTGGAAACCATTAAAGAAACTTTATGCAATAACCTGAACGATGGGAAAGATACAGTAATTATTATAGATGAAGCTCACGGAATTCAGTCGAAAGAAGTTTTTGAGCAGCTGAGACTGCTTCTCAATTTTCAATTGGAAGATAGATTTCTGCTTACTCTGCTGCTATTTGGTCAGCCGGAACTTCGGGTAAAGGTGGATAATCTGAAGCCCCTGGAGCAGAGGATAGCCATTAAGTGTTACCTGGATAGAATGAGTGAAGAGGATAGCGAAAACTATATTAAGCATCGGCTGAAAGTGGCTCAGGCAGAAAAAGAAGTTTTTACTAAGGAAGCGATAAAAGCTATTTATGAAGGGAGTGGAGGCATTCCGAGGAGGATAAATCAGATATGTGATATGAGCCTACTTACTGGATTTGGCCGAAAAGTAGAAAAGATAGATGAAAAGACTGTGCAGGCAGTGGTCAAGGATATAGAAGGATGAGATTAGGGAGAAAGTATGTCTGAGAAGCTTGGAAAAATGCAAAAGCCTTTGGCTGAAGAGTTCAAGAGAGGGAGAAATCTATACTTTATTCCCCTCATTTATAGTTCAAAAGAATCTCCACAGGAGTACCTTGAAAAATTTAATGAATATTGGGACCAGGTTGAAAATCACATAAGTAATCTGGAACTAAAACTTAGACGAGTTGATAAGATATACCATGAATTAATTCCAGTGGGTGGTAAAGATGGAGTCAAAGCAATAAAGGAGCTAAATGCCAAAGGTTACCAAATCGTCAAAAAAAGGTTAGATAAAGGCGCTCAACTTGAATCCACCGAGGCGGCTGAATTGGTAACGGAGTTTATGGATTGGAGCAAATGCTTGCTCGCGGGTTTGCAAAACCCAACGGTGTTTACCAAGATTTATGAATTTTATACAGAAGCAGCCAAGAAGAGAAACGAACACATTGCCAGGCATATCGACGAGACGCTTAAGGCAGATGAGGCTGGGATGCTGTTTATGAAAGAGGGTCATCAGGTGCAATTTCCTTCAGATATACAGGTGTTTTATGTTGCTCCTCCTGCTCTGAGTGAGATTAATCGCTGGCTAAGAGATCGCGAAGCTAAATCACAAAAGGAGTAAGCTATGTCTGTTTATCAGGCTGTTACAAAACACATTCCAGCCTGTGATTACACAGATTTTAGAAAAGACTACACAGATATTAATCAAGGGCGGCACTTTTGTGACGCCCTATCTGTTTATAAAAAAGGGGAAAAGGGTCTGCTACTATATAATAACTGGAATACTTATAGTGGTGTTGGATTTAATAGAATGATTAAATTGCCTGAAAAATATGAATTGAAAATTGCTGTCTTTATTCCAGAGGAAAATCTTTACACCTCACTTTTTTACTTCTCAGAACAAGCCGGGGAAGATGGAAGTATTATCCACATAAAAACTCATTCCCCTTATGGAGAATATACAGAGAAAGAGCTCTCTTTTAAGGGATATACTTTTGAGATGAAAACAGCAAGTTTTGAAGAGGGAAACCTCGTATGCCAGCTAAAGCCATTAAAAACTCCTTACCCAAACATTTTAATCCTGCTGGAGATAGAAAAAATATGGAGTGAAGGAGAAGTAAAACTTACCGGAGAAACTATTTCTTTTCCTTTGAAAGAAGGAATAAATTTAAAGCTAAAAGCACAAGAGGCTTGTTCCGCTCATCAGAGAAGAAAAGCCTTGAGCAGGGGAGTATATGAGCACGAGGAGGATCTAATAAAAGACTTACAGAGAAAACAGAAACTGAATGGAAAGGCTGGTAAAGGAAAGTTGTGCGTTTTGGCCTTTAATGGAAAGATTCCTTTAAAAATACTGATTAAGAGAGACGATAGTAAGCTTAATTTTGAAGATTTTGAAAACATCCTTGAAATTCGCCGTAGAGAATACTACGAAAGTTCGCCTGTGACAACTGGTTCTTTTGAAGCATCGATTGAAACTATTAATACGGTGATGAACTCGCAGATAGTTTGGGATGAGCTGCATGAGCTCCTTTACACACCTATTACGCGAGCATGGGTTAATCATTATTTATTAAAAGCTGGAATCGATAGAGAAATGAAGGGACCTCTTTTAGGATTATGGGACAATCTTTTTAACGCATTACTGCACACCTTTCAAAACCATGAAGCTGTTCAAGGGAATTTAAAAGTTTTATTTGAAGTAGTTATGGAAGGAGGTTATCCTCCTAATTGGGTTGCGTCAGCACTTAAATCAGGTGATCGCTCGCAACCTCCCCTCGGGTCATTTATTACCTGGAAAATATTCCTACATTTGCGAAATTATGACCTGTTGAGGTATCTCTATCCACGCTTAAAAAAGTGGCATCACTGGTGGATGGTCAAAAGAGATGGGAATTGTGACGGTCTTTTAGAATGGGGTTCTAATGCAGATGTAAGGATGTCGGGAAGTGATGCCGGAACTCTTTTTGCGGCCAAATGTGAGTCTGGGATGGATAATTCTCCTTTATTTGATAATGCCAATTTTATAGAAGAAAAGGGAGTTATGAATCTATCCTCAATTGGGTTAAACAGTATCTTTGCATCTGATTGTTTGTATCTTTCAAAAATAGCTCGAGTATTGGGTAAGGAGGGGGAAAGCAAGAAGTACAGCGAAGAATATGAAAAAATGAAAAGAAAAATCAATCAGGAATTATGGAATGAAGATAAGGGGATCTATCTGGATAAATACTGGAATGGCAGTTTTTCCTCTCGCTTTGCGCCTACTTCTTTTTATCCCTTGCTTGCTTTGCTCCCTTCTCCGAAGCGGGCAAAGACGATAATAAGTAAACATTTATTAAATGAGAAGGAGTTCTGGGGAGAGTTTGTAATACCATCTATTGGTAAGCAGGACAGTGCGTTTTTGGAGCAGCTTTATTGGCGGGGAAGAATATGGCCGCCGATAAACTATCTTACCTACATTGGGCTTAAAGAGTATGGTTTTGATGACATTGCCGCTTCCTTTGCCAGAAAAAGCTACAAATTGTTTATGTGTGAATGGAAAGAAAAAGGACATTGTCATGAAAATTATAATGCTCTTAGTGGAGAGGGATGCGATGTTCCTCTTATGCAGATAGTTTGGGATGAAGGTTTTTTTATGGGAACTACAGGTTCGGATAGTTTTTATACCTGGGGAGCACTGCTCTTGTTGCCGGGAATTGAAGAAATGATTGCTGCGGAGGAGAACGAAGGTTTGCGATTTGGGAGTATGTACTTGGAAGAAAAAAGCACCATAGACAGATTAAAAATTTGTGATGCAAAATACAAAGTTATTACTTCTAAGGCTAACTTAGAAGTTTTTAGAAATGGAAAAAAAATCTTTTTTGCTGAACCTGGAGTGAATGTCAGAAATTATGAGATGGGGAAAGATAAAGGCAGTTTTAAAATAAAAGGAAAAGGGGCAACATTATTAAAGGTAGGTGAATTTGAACCTTTTGAAAAGTTAAAAGTAACTGTTGATGGAGTTGAAAAGATAACCTATATCTCAGATGAAAGCGGAGCGGCAAATTTTAAAATTAACCTAAAGGAAAAATACGCTGTGGTCTTGATCAATAGAATATTTAGTTAAAGGTAACACTCTAGTCTATAAGGAGGCGCCGTCCGAAGGGCAGAGCCTAATATGAAAGTAAGAATAAAGTTTAAAAAAAATCAGGAAGTCAAGTTTATCTCACATCTTAGTCTTGCCAAGACTCTGAGGCAAGCTGTGTGTCGGGCAGGGCTTCCGATTGCCTATTCCCATGGATTCAATCCCCATCAAAAAATTAGTTTGTGCCATCCCCTTCCGCTTGGAATGAGGAGTGACAGCGAATTTGCCGACCTCGTGTTTGCCGAAAAAATTGAAGCTGATGAAGTAAAAAAGAAGCTGAATGAAAAATTGCCCACAGGGATAGAGATTCTGGAGGCTAAAGAAGTTCCCTTACAATCAAAATCACTAATTACCCTTGCTGATGTGGCAAGTTACAAAATAATACTCAAGCAATTACCCATTAAGACAAAGGTGCAAAATCCAGCTATAAAAAACATGAGCTATCAAGATTCACCAGAGCCAACTTTGAATATTACCGTAAAAATTCCTGGGGTGAGAATAAAAGATGTATTGAGCTCACTTCTCGGGCTTGATGAAGATGGAGTAAAGCTTCTTGAAGTAAAGAGAACAGGAATGTTTGCTCAGAGAAATGAAGAGCTTATTTCACTGATGGACATTTAGAGGTCTCTGAAAAAAAGCTCAAGAGACCTCTGATTACACAGATTACTTAAGATTACACAGATTGCTAGGGTTTTTGGGGAATCTCATTTAAGTTAATTGTCCAAGCATCCCCTCAATCCGGTCAAGGCCTGAAACTATATTACTCATTGAGGTAGCAAAAGAAAGCCTGATGTGGTCAGAGCTACCAAAGGCAGAACCGGGAACCACTGCCACCTTTGCTTCGGCAAGGAGTAATTCTGTTAATGACATGGAATCCGCAATCACTTGCCCATTAAAAGCCTTCCCAAATAGCTCTGATACATTAAGAAAAAGGTAAAAGGCTCCGTCAGGCTGGAGACAGGAGACACCATTCATCTCATTCAATCTTTTTACCATGTAGTCCCTTCTTTTCTTGAACTCAACAACCATTTCTCTTAAGAAGCTTTGGTCTCCCGAAATAGCCGCCACTGCCGCCCATTGAGCGATTGAGGTAGGATTAGAGGTGCTGTGGTCCTGCAAACTTGACATTGCTGTAACTATCTCTTTATCTGCAGCAGCATAACCAATTCTCCATCCTGTCATTGAATAAGACTTAGAAACTCCATTTATTAGGATGGTTAAATTCTTCACCTTAGGGTTTAAGGCAGCAATACTAATATGCTCAGCATCGTAGGTAATTTTCTCATAGATTTCATCGGAGATAATATAAATTCCTTTCTCCACAGCAATAGCAGCAATTGAAGATAGCTCTTCTTTGGAGTAAACGGCTCCCGTTGGATTATTGGGACTATTCAGTATTAACGCTCTTGTCTTCCTGGTTATGCTCTCCGAGAGCGCTCTACCCTTAAGCTTAAAACCATTCTTTTCACTTGTCTTTACAATTATTGGCGTTGCCCCTGCTAATTTTATCTGTTCCGTATAGCTTACCCAGTAAGGCGCAGGCAAAATGACCTCATCTCCTTCCTCGCATATAGCCTGAATGACATTGTAGAGGGAATGCTTTGCTCCACAGGAGACGATTATTTCCCCTAACCCATAATTTAGCCCGTTATCTCTAACAAACTTATCGCATATTGCTTTCTTCAGTTCTAAAATTCCTGAGGTAGGCGTGTATTTAGTAAATCCAGCATCTATTGCTTTCTTAGCTGCCTCTTTGATGAAGGGAGGAGTATCAAAGTCCGGCTCACCAGCTCCAAATCCAATAACATCAATTCCTTTATCTCTCATTGCTCTTGCCTTTGCCGTTATAGCAAGAGTGAGGGATGGTTTAATGGAAGTAATTTTTTTTGCTAATGACATTTTCTACCTGCTCCTTTCTACTTTCCCACAATTATGCAGCTACATTATCAAGCTATCCTCTTCGGGTTAAATGGGTAAGTGGTAGGTGGTTAGTGGTGGGTAGATGCATTATAGGTACATTAATTGGGAAAAATTTTTCATTTTCTCTTTTCCACCTACTACTTACTACCTACTACCTACTCATTTTGCATTTTACATCTTCTCTAACAGCCTACAGCCTATCCACCTAAGATTGTTTCCTTCAAACTCCCTAATCCACAATAGGATCATCGTTTTAATCTCATTCCACTTGCATCATTGTTACAATCATCATTCCTTATGCATCATTGTTATGATTTCTTTAACCTTATGATCAAGCAATGAGAGCTTTAGCTCAACAAGCAATGAGCTCGTAGAACAACAAGTCCGCCTAGACGGAAGTGCCTTTGGCGCAATTTTTCAAATTCCCATTCCCATGCTACAAGAGAAAGAAGATAATGTCAAGTTACAAGTGCATCAGAGATTTCTGACTTTTTCAGAAATCTCTAAAAAAATCTTGACAAAATGTCTGTTTAGTAATATAAGAATATGATACGATGTGCTGAGCATCAGTAAAGAAGAGACTTTATGTTGATATCTTGCTGGGCCGCTAACTCATCGGGTAGAGTACCGGCCTTTTAAGCCGGGTGTGCTGGGTTCGAGCCCCGGGCGGCTCATTTTTATTAGATTTTGTTAAATGATAAAAATTGCTCCATCTATCTTATCAGCGGATTTTACCCGACTTGAAGAAGAGGTAAGAAGTATAGAAAGGGCTGGAGCCGACCTCATCCATATTGATGTAATGGATGGGCATTTTGTCCCTAACATTACAGTGGGAGTTCCTATCGTTGCTTCACTTAAGAAAAAGACGAAACTTCCTCTTGATGTTCACCTCATGATTGACAATCCTTTAGCGTTTATCGTGCCCTTTGCTGATGCTGGCGCAGACATCCTTACTTTTCACATTGAGGCGACTCCAACACCTAAGGAGATTCTTCAAAAAATAGGGTCATTAGGAATAAGAAAGGGCGTTTCTCTTAGCCCAAAAACTCCCTTGACATCAGTTTTTCCTCTACTTGATAGCATAGACATGACATTAGTAATGAGCGTTAATCCCGGTTTTGCAGGACAGAAATTTATTTCCGATGCCATTGGGCGTATAAGACAATTGCGCCAAACAATCAGTGAGAAGAAGTTAAATATAGATATTGAGGTAGACGGCGGTGTCAATCAGGAAAATTCAAAAGAGTTGATTGCGGCAGGGGCAAATATCCTGGTTGCCGGAACAGCGGTCTTCGGAAAAGCAGATAGAAAAAAGGCAATAGAATCATTGCGAAACATAGGAAAGTGAAAAGCGAGGAAAGG
>CAZVBB010000047.1:0-7354 GCA_964625285.1 uncultured bacterium
GGCATAAAAAGAATAAAGGAAGGAAGAGGAAATAATTTAGTCCTTGCCATTGGTGTTTTTGATGGTGTACATTTGGGACATCAGAAGATCATTAAGATGGTAATTGAACGGGCCCGCGAGATACAGGGAACAAGCATGGTCCTTACCTTTGATCCGCATCCACGTAGCCTGATCGATTCACAAAACTCTCCGCATCCTATTACCTTAATGGATGAGAAAATATCTATCTTTAGTAGTCTTGGGATTGAAAAGTGTATGGTCATTAATTTCAACAGGAGATTTGCCCGCCTTTCTCCTGTTGATTTTGTTTCCCACATTCTCTCTCATGGCCTTCGGGTGAGCGAAATATTTGTTGCCTCCAACTATTTCTTTGGGGAGGGGAAAAGGGGGAATACGGCAACTCTTCGGCAGATGGGAAAAAAATTGGGCTTCAGAGTCAATAGCGTCAAGCCGCTTTGCCGGGGAGGTGAGGTAGTTTCCAGTAGTCGGATACGTTTGTTAATTAAAAATGGAAAAGTAAAAGAAGCGGGAAAGCTTTTGGGTAGACCATATAGCATTTCTGGTAGGGTTATAAAAGGAAAAAGGTTAGCAGCGGCTACCGGCTATCCCACTGCAAATGTCAGGGTACGCAAGAAAATTTCTCCAGCAAAAGGAGCTTACATTGCCCAGATGGAAGTAGGAAGGCAGGTTCACCCTGCTATTCTTGGAATGGTAAATGGATTAATGGAGGTTCACGCCCTCGATTTTAAAGGTGACATTTATAATAGTAAAATAAAAGTTTTTTTTCTGCGCAGAATAAGGGGATGGCAGCAATTTGCCAGTCGTTGCGATGAGAAAAAGCAATTGATGAAAGATGAAAGGGTAGCCCGAAAGTTCTTTGTTGAAGGAAGGCAGAGGGTATAAGGGGCATAGGGCAGAGGGCAAATGAAAAATGCAAAGTGCAAAATGAAAAATGATTCAAGAGTTCAGAGGTTCAGAACCCAGAACGGTGAACCCGGAACCCTGAACGGTGGACTGGGACTGGTGCTCTGGTGCACTTGTTAGAGGGAGGAATGATGAGCGAGAAAGGGAAAGAGATGAGCGAGAAAGGGAAGGAAAAGATTATTAATAAGTTTAGAGTTCATGAGAAAGATACTGGTTCTACAGAGGTGCAGATTGCGCTTCTCACGGAAAGAATAAATGGTCTTACCACATACTTTGAGGTGCATAAAAAGGACCATCATGGCAAGCGAGGTTTGCTTAAGATGGTGGGGCAGAGGCGAAAGTTGCTTAATTATTTGGAAAAAAGAGATGTAGATCGATACCAGGCAATCGTTGGGAAATTGGGATTGAGAAAATAGACGTTCTGTAAATAGGGCGTCACAAAAGTGCCGCCCTTGATCACAGATAGGATGTCGAATATTAGTTAGAGGAAGAAATAAGAAAAATGGTAGAAAAAGTAGAGATGGAATTGGAAGGGAAAAGGTTAAGTATTGAGACGGGAAGAATGGCAAAGCTTGCTGATGGAGCCACCATAGTCCGCTATGGAGACACAGTTGTTATTACAACCGTTGTTACCGGGGCATCTGCAAGGAGTGATATAGACTATCTTCCTCTTTCTGTTGACTATCGGGAGAGGACTTATGCAGCGGGGAAGATTCCTGGTGGATTCTTTAAAAGAGAGGGCAGGCCAACTGAAAAAGAAATCCTGACTTCACGGCTTATTGATAGGCCAATACGTCCACTATTGCCATCTGGATTAAGAAATGATATTCAGATAATATCTGCTGTCCTCTCTGCAGATACCGAGAATGACCCTGATATTTTAGCTGTTATTGGCGCTTCTGCCGCTATGGGGCTCTCGGGCGCTCCCTATCAGAAGTTAATGGGGGCAGTGCGAATTGGTCGTTCAAGTGCATCAAAAGACGGTAACTTCATTGTTAATCCGACTAAACTTCAGGTGGCTCAAGGAAATATGGACATTGTTGTTGCAGGAACAGTTGATGGAATTAATATGGTTGAGGGAGCTCTTGGGGAGGTAAGAGAAGAGATTGTTCTAAATGCGCTCCTTTTTGGACATGAGGCGTTGAAAGGTATTATTTCGCTTATTGAAACCTTAATTAGACGAACTGGTTCCAAAGAGAAACAGGGATTGAATATATTTGAAATTGATGAAGAAATCAAATTCAAGGTGGAAGAACTTGCTAATAGAAGAATGACTGAAATTGTTGCTATTACTGAGCGGCAGGAGAGGCAAGAAAAAAGACGTAAACTTACTGATGACATACTAAATTCCTGCAGAGCCCTGTATCCCGGAAAAAAAGCAGAAATTATGGCTGCTATTGAGCAAGTAGAAAAGCGTAGCATGCGTCAGCAGGTGCTGGCAGAGGGCAAAAGGATTGATGGAAGGAGTATTGAGGAAATCAGGCCAATAAGTTGCGAGGTGGGAGTCCTACCTCGCACCCATGGTTCCGCACTCTTTACTCGCGGGCAGACGCAAAGTCTTGTTGTAACCACTCTCGGCACCTCTCGTGATGAGCAAAGAATGGACGAATTAACAGGGGAGTACAAAAAAGCATTTATGCTCCATTATAATTTTCCTCCTTTTAGTACTGGTGAGGTTAAGCAAATGGGAGGTCCTGGAAGAAGGGAGGTCGGGCATGGAGCATTGGCAGAGCGGGCACTTAGAGCGGTTATCCCTTCAGGGAAGGATTTCCCTTATACGATTCGCATCGTCTCTGATATTTTAGAATCTAATGGCTCATCGTCAATGGCGACTGTCTGCGGTGGATCATTATCCCTAATGGATGCTGGGGTATTGGTAAAGTCTGCTGTCAGCGGGATAGCGATGGGGCTTATTAAAGAGGGTAATGATTTCAAAATCCTTACTGATATTACTGGAACCGAAGATTACTTTGGTGATATGGATTGCAAGATCGCTGGTACACGTAATGGAATTACGGCAATCCAGATGGATCTAAAAGTTGATGGAGTAGACGCTAAAATTATGAAGGAGGTGCTCTCGCGAGCGCAATCTGGGAGAATGTCGGTTCTTGATAAAATGGATGAGACAATTTCTTCTCCCAGGTCATCTGTTTCTCATTTAGCATCTTGCATAGTGCTCACCTCTATTGCCAAGGATAGAATTGGAGATTTAATTGGTCCTGGAGGGAAAAACATCAGGGGAATAATGGAGCAGACAGAGTCTGAGATAAATGTTGAAGATAGCGGGGAGGTCTCTATCTCGGCGCCGGATAGTGAGCGAGCGCAACAGGCATTGAAGATGGTTAAAGCTCTTACCAGTAGTGTAGAACTTGGCATGGTTTACCTCGGGAAGGTAAAAAAGATAATGGATTTTGGCGCCTTTGTTGAGATTCTGCCAAAACAGGAAGGCTTGCTTCATGTTTCGCAATTGGCTGATCATCATGTAAAAAGAGTTGAAGACGAGGTAAAAATGTATGATGAGTTTCCGGTTAAGGTAATCAGGATAGGTGCAGATGGTAAAATCAGCTTGAGTCGTAAAGCAGTAGGAAAAGATGAAGGTAAAAGTTGCCAGGATTCCGGGAAATAGCGATCTTCCTCTACCTAAATATATGAGCACAGGGGCAAGTGGCATTGACCTTTATGCTGCCGTAGTAGGAGAGATTGTCCTTGGAGTAGGGGAGGTAAGACTAATTCCTACCGCCATCCGATTAGCTATTCCTTCCGGCTTTGAAGGTCAGATTCGTCCGCGCAGTGGACTTGCCTTGAAAAATGGGATTAGTATTGTTAATAGCCCGGGTACGATTGATTCTGATTATCGCGGGGAGGTAGGAATAATTCTTATTAATCATGGGCCAAAGCCATTTATCATAAGAAGAAAAGACAGGATGGCGCAGCTTGTTATCTCACCTGTTATCAGAGCTGAGCTGGAAATAGTAGATAACCTTGAAGAAACCGAGCGTAATGAGAAAGGATTTGGCTGCACAGGACAATAAAGGAAAGGACTTCTCGTTTATCAGTCAGAAAAAAAAGAATGAGATATGGGGCTTATCTCTCCTTGTTGTCACTTTTTTTACTATTCTGAGCCTCATCTCTTACTTCATGGACCCTCCGACCGTAATCACCGGCCCGGTCGGACGCTTCTTAGCGAGAGGCATTTACCATGTCTTTGGCTGGGCAGGTTATTTTATTCCCGCGCTGGTCTTGGTCTGGTCAATTGCTAAGTTTGTGGGAGCACCTCTCCAGAAGTCGCTGCTTAAGTCGGGCGGAATCCTTGCTTTGCTGATAGGATTTTCCGTGCTCCTCGCCTTTCAAGAATTTTCCCTTTTGAAACCTCGTCCGGAAATAACAGGGGGCGAGGCGGGATATTTTCTTGCAACGCACATTTCTGCTCTCTTTGGGACAACTGGAGCATATCTTATCATAGCATTTCTTATTGTCATTGGTTTAGGATTGATGATGGATTTTTCTCTTACCTCGGCTCCCAAATATGTTCTGAGAGCAGTAAAGTCACTTGGTATCCTTTTTATGAAAATTTTAGGAGTAGCTATCCTACCGTTGAAAAAGAAGAAAAAAAGAACCAGGGTACGAGAAAATGTAGCGATACAAGATGAAGAAAAAAGTAAAGTTCAACTTTCGCTTCCTCCGCTTTCTCTGCTCGACTCTCCTCCTGCAATAGAATCGGAGAAAGAAGATATAACAGGTAATGCAGAACTCCTTGAACAAACACTTAAGAGTTTTGGATTGGAGACGAAGGTAGTTGAAATAAATGAAGGACCTATAATTACCAGCTATGAGGTGCGGCCGGCAAGTGGGGTAAAGGTGCATAGCATAGTTTCTCTTGCTGATGATATTTCTCTTGCTCTAAGGAGTCCGAGTGTGCGTATTGAGGCTCCTGTTCCTGGAAAAGCGGCAGTCGGAATAGAAATTGCCAATAAGAAGCCACGTCTTGTCTATCTGCGCGAGATACTCGGTAGCGATGAATTTTGTAAGGCAACTTCAATGTTAACCATAGCAATTGGAAAGAATATCAAAGGAAAGCCTATTATTGGCGACCTCAGGGATATGCCTCATCTACTTATAGCTGGAACAACGGGATCCGGGAAAAGCGTCTGTCTTAACTCTCTTATCCTTAGTATTTTGTATAGAGCGACTCCGCGTGAGGTAAAATTTTTAATGATAGACCCTAAAATGGTAGAACTTTCCTGCTATAATGCCCTGCCGCATCTAATCAGTGACGTAATCACTGACCCAAAGAAGGTTGCCGTGGCTCTCAGGTGGGTCATCGATGAGATGGAGGAAAGGTATCGTCAGCTTGCCGGTGTTGGAGTAAAAAATATTGAAAAGTATAATCAGTTAAATAAAGAAACCCCTTTTCCATATGTCATTGTAATTATTGATGAGTTAGCTGATTTGATGGCGGTGGCGCGGGCATCCGTTGAAGATGCAGTAACCAGGCTTGCTCAACTATCACGGGCGGTTGGCATCCATCTTATCTTAGCTACTCAGCGTCCGTCGGTAGATGTAATTACCGGGGTAATTAAAGCCAATCTTCCATGTCGTATCTCATTCCAGGTTGCATCAAGAGTTGATTCTCGCACTGTACTTGATGCAATGGGAGCAGAGAGGCTGTTAGGGAAAGGAGACATGCTTTTTCTTCCTGCTGGGCTGGCACGGCCAATCAGGTGTCAATGTCCATTAGTTACCGATCAAGAAGTGGAAAGAACAGTCAACTTTTTAAATACGCGATGGAAAAAATCAGAATATCGCAAAGAAGTATTTAAAGAGGATACTTATCTCTCTCCTGAATCAGAAGAGAGCGACGAGCTGTTTGAGGAAGCAGTGCATTTCGTGATGAAAACAGGCATTGCTTCAGCATCTACTCTTCAGAGAAGATTTCGAATAGGATATAATCGTGCTGCCCGTCTCATTGACCGCATGGAGGAAGAAAAAATGATTGGGCCCCTCGATGGGAACAAACCGCGCAAGATACTTGGAATAGGCAAAAGTGAATAAGAAGTTAATTATTGCCATTGATGGGCCATCTGGCTCCGGGAAAAGCACAATTGCGCGGCTGGTGGCACAGAAACTAAATTACACCTACATTGATACGGGTGCTATCTACCGCGCCATTACATATAAGGCAATGCGGGATGGAGTTGATCTTGAAGATGAAGTAGCACTAGTCAGGCTTGCTAATAAAGCAAAGATTTGCCTTAAAGGTGACCACCGTGAGTCAAACGTTTATCTTGATGGTGAGGATATTAGTGAAAAGATTAGGACACCTGAAGTAACCAGAAATGTTTCATACCTTGCTGCTTTATCTGGTGTAAGAAAACGAATGACAAACCTACAAAGAGAAATGGGCAGAAATAGTGGAGTTGTTGCTGAGGGAAGGGATATTGGGACAGTGGTGTTTCCTGACGCTGATTATAAATTTTATTTAGATGCCTCACTTGAAGAAAGAGCACAGCGGCGCTACAAAGAATTAGTTGCCAAAGGACACAAAGTAGCATTACCAGAGATTGCTAATGAGATGCAGTTAAGAGATAGCTTGGATAGAGGAAGGGAAATTGCTCCTTTGAAGATAGCTCAGGGAGCCACTATTATTGATACTACTATGATGAGAATTGATGAGGTAGTAGAAGCAGTGCTTGCCCCATTAGAGAGACGTTAGACATCAAACATTAGACGTTAGACTTAAGGTGAAGTAAGGTGTATTAGGCACAAAGGCACAAAGGGACAGAGTATGATAAAAACATATAGAGATTTAACGATGTGCTGTATCTATCTCCAGCAATATAGCAGAAGGTTATGGTAGGAAATCAAGGGATGATTATCTTAGGTTTTTGCAAATAGCCATAAGCTCTCTTTATAAGCTACAAACACAAATAGAAATTACTTTTAATTTTGAGAGGCTCTTGTAAAAGTATGAGAATTCTCCCTTTTGTCATTCCGAACGAAGTGAGGAATCTTTTACTATCAATAAGTTATAGAACTCCTCGCGGAGTTTACCCTGAGCAAGATTCTTCGGTCGCTTTACTTCCTCAGAATGACAAGAAGTGAAGGGCTCAGAATGACAGGAAGGCGAAGGGCTCGGGGTGACATTTTCGGGGCTTTTGCAAGGGACTCTTGAAATAAACTATGTGCCTTTGTGCCTATGTGCCTTACTAATGGATTTACCTGAGGTCTGAAGCAGTGTCTGAATTATGATGACGCATTGAGTAATGAATGATATAATATAAAGAAATAACGGTTCAGAGGTTCAGGGTTCAAAGGTTAAGAAAGAAAACCCAGAACGGTGAACCCAGAACCCAGAACAGTGAACCCGGAACCCTTAACGGTGAACCCGGAACCCAGAACGGTGAACGGATAGAAATGGAGATTATGCTTA
>CAZVBB010000048.1:0-7339 GCA_964625285.1 uncultured bacterium
TCCCGGCGACTTTTGCGACTATCTATTTTTTAAAGAGGTCCCCAGAGCTTTTGGAGCGCCGTCTTAAATTGAAGGAAAAGGAAAAAGAGCAGAAAGTTATAATGATGATTTCGAGCGTTATCTTTTTTATAGGATTCATAATTCCAGGATTGGACTATCGCTTTTATTGGTCAGAAGTGCCAACATATTTTGTCATAGTGGCGAACATTTTCGTTTTTTTAGGCTATCTGATAGTCTTTCTTGCTTTGAAAGAGAATGTGTATGCCTCTCGTATTATTGAGGTTGACAAGGAGCAGAAAGTTATATCAACGGGACCTTATGCCATAGTTCGTCATCCTATGTATTCAGGTGTAATATTGATGTTCTTATCAACTCCTATTGCATTAGGATCATTTTGGGCGTTAATTCCTTTCCTTCTCTTTCCAATTTTAATTGCATTCAGAACATTAAATGAAGAGAAGGTTTTGTTAAAAGGGCTGCCAGGGTATCCGGAATATTATCAAAAAGTGCGTTATCGTATAATCCCTTTTATTTGGTAAATTAATAAAAAGACGGGGTCAGGTCTCCACATAAGAGCTCTGTCAAAATGAAGCCAGAGGCTTATCGTACTCTGGACGAGATGTTCCCACTACCAAGACGTCCTTTCAGGACATCTTGACCGAAAGAGGAAGTTTCTCAGAAAGTGCACCACTCTAACATAACCCTTCCTCAAGCTATCCCCTTCGGGAATACCTTCCCTAATCCGCCTAGGCGGACTGTCACCCCATGAGGGAAACCAGATTGTTTCCCTCAAACTTCCTAACCCCGTCAGAGATAAGACGCCACAGGCGTCTGACGGTCGCCAAAAGTGACCTATCTCTAACGGGGCTAATCCACATAGGATCATCGTTTTAATCTCATTCCTTTTGATCAAGCGATGAGTGCCTTTGGCACAATTATTGAAATTCCTATGTTTTAAATTATTCCCTTGCATAGACTACTCAAGCTAATATAAAATCATATCCATAAAATAGCTTTAAAATGCTTGTTTTTAGGCAAAGTTTATGGTAAAAGACGAAATTGAAGGTTAAACAACAGATACTGACCAGAAGAAATGGTGGAGAGATTGGCCAAGCAATATAAGGTAGTTATTACCAAAATAATCGTGGAGCCGGTCGCAAGACTAGCAGCAGAAAAGAAAGGGGACGGTTCTATTTTTCTTGTACATAGGTGAAGATTCTGGACATGAAATACCTGTGGTGGGAAAAGATGTGGGTAAGGATAAGTTTACTAAGGGGGAGATTTGTACATGAACAGCAGTCTGATTTATCATATGCCCGGGATGAAAAAGGCCCTTGATTTATATATATCATTATGATATGCTTTTGATATAGGAGGTGGTAAGAGATGCCGATTATGGATAAAAGAATAATAGTTAATTTGCCAGCAGAACTTTATGATAGTATCAAAAGAATTGCCGAAAAAGAATATAGGTCGGTCTCCAGTTTGATAAGGGAGTCTGTTTTAGAGAGAATGGAAGAAGAGTTCACTCCGGAAGAGATGGTTTTGCTCGAAAAAGCACGTAAATCTTTTCATGCCGGTAAAGGCATCAACTGGAGAAAGATAAAACGTGGTTAAGTTCCAGGTGATACTTCAGTCTCAACCGGAGAAGTATTATCAGAAAGCGGATAACAAGATAGCTAAGGCCCTGGAGAAATGTTTCAGGCAGTTAGAGGATAATCCTTTTTATCAGCCAGGAAGAATAAAACGGCTAAAGGGACAGGAGGGGCTATTTAGATATACTACAGATGGGCTGAGAATAATTTATGAAATAGATGTTGAGAATAGAAAAGTAGGAATATTGACTATTCTGCCGAGAGGAGATGTCTATAAGAAAATTTAGTCTTCTAAATCAAGCTACCTTATCTCCTCAGTTGATGTAGCAAAGATAGTGTTTCAATAAATTACTCTCGACAAGAAGTAAGAAATTTACAGATGTAGTCAGGAAATTAGGGACAGACACCCATTTTATTGCGCCAAAGGCGCTCATCGCCTGTTCACCCCGCCCTTTCGTGGAAGAGCGGGGTTCAAGTGGAACAAGACCACAACAATGATTGACACCTTAAGAGCTCTGTCAAAATGAAGCCAGAGGCTCATCGTCCTCTGGACGAGATGTGCCCACTATTAAGGCGTCTTCTTCAGGACACCTTGACCGAAAGAGGAAGTTTCTCAGAAAGTGCACTACCCTAACATAACCCTTTCCGTTTCCATCATAAGGTAAAAATCCTTTGCTAAATAAGCAAATCTGTTTTATTATGCCCCTATCTGTAGATTGTGGATTATGGACTTCAGCCTAAATGGCAGTGTTTGACTTTAAATTGATTTGCAAGGACGGAGAAGCACGGGCAGGAGAGATGACAACAGCGCATGGGACTGTTTTGACACCGACCTTTATTCCAGTTGGAACCCAGGCGACAGTAAAGACAATAAGTCCGATAGAGTTAAAGAAAATCGGGGTACAAATTGTTTTATCTAATACTTATCATCTTGCCTTGAGACCAGGAGCAGCAGTTATTAAGGCAGCAGGGGGTCTGCATCGGTTTATGGGTTGGGATGGAGCAACTCTTACTGACAGCGGAGGATACCAGTTGATGAGCCTTGCTCAACTATGTAAAATTAGTGAAAAAGGAGTGGAGTTTCAATCCCATTTTGATGGAAGACGCCATTTTTTTACTCCTGAGAATGTAATTGAACTCCAGAATGAGATTGGAGCAGATTTAATAATGCCTCTTGATGAATGCCGCTCTTACCCCTGTGAACATGATGAGGCAAAAAGAGCAATGGAGCTGACCTGCCGCTGGGCAGAAAGGTCAAAAAAAGCCCACCACAAGAGTGACCAGGCTTTGTTTGGAATAATTCAGGGTGGGCTTTACCACGAGCTGAGAGTTGAATGTATTAAAAACCTTATCTCTCTTGGCTTTGACGGCTATGCATTTGGAGGAATCAGTGTAGGAGAAGCAAAAATTCTCACTCATGAGCTACTTAATGAGTGCCTACCTCTCTTGCCTCAGAATAAACCGCGCTATGTTATGGGGATGGGCACTCCATTGGACCTTCTTGAGGGAATAAAAAGAGGAGCAGATATGTTTGATTGTATCCTGCCCACCCGCTGCGGGAGGAACGGGACCGCTTTTACGAGCTCAGGAAAGGTAATTGTGCGGAATGCTGAAAACATAGCCCTTTTTGCGCCTCTTGATGAGAGTTGTGAATGCTATACCTGCCGCCATTTTACGCGGGCTTACCTGCGTCACCTTTTCTCAGTGAATGAAATATTAGGAATGAGCCTGGTAACCTATCACAACCTATATTTTTACATGAACTTGATGGCTGGGCTACGAGATGCTATAATTAAGGGAAAATTTCAGGAATTTTACAATGAATCTCCAATAGGGCGTCACAAAAGTGCCGCTCTTGATTATCAGGTATTATAATGAATGTTATAGGAGGAGGTGTAAAATGTTTGATGAAGTAGGACAAGTATTATTGGCACAAGCCGCTCCCAGGGAAGCTTTTCCGATGTTCCTTCCTTTTCTCATCATCATTATGGTGGTGTGGGTATTTCTTGTTATCCTTCCACAACGCAGGGAGAGGAAAAAACGAGACGAGATGTTGGCTAATATTAAGAAAGGGGACTCAATAATTACAATGGGAGGAATCCACGGAATAATAACTAATGTCAAAGACGATACGGTTATGGTAAAAGTTGATGACAATGTAAAATTAGAATTTTCCAGAGGTGCCATTTCCCAGGTTACCAAAAAGAGTCAAGAGTAGCTTTCCACAGGATGTTTTATTATGGAAGTTGCCGAACATTTTCAGGAAAATATGCTCTGAATTTCGATATAGTTAATAGTGCCGCAACTTATATCTCCTTTTAAAGCATCTTTAATTTCACCCTTAGCGCTGAAGTACATAATTTGCCACCCTGATTCAGAAATCTTCTTTAGCGTCTCAATCTGTCTTTGCAATCTATCTGGATCGGCTTTTATGAACGGATCATCCATAATAAAAAATCCTTTCTTGCTTTTTAAGAGCTTTTCTCCAAGGGCGAGGCGAATAGAAAGATATAATTGATCGTAGGCGCCTCCTGATAGTTTTTCAGCTTCTAATATTACTCCATCCCTACGCTTAACCTCAATTTTCTCTATCTCTTGATTAAAAGTAACTTCCTCATAAAGACCATTTGTTATTTCATTAAAATATTTTGAGACGGAACTATCTTTACCAAAAAGCTCAGAAACTTTTTCTCTCTCCTCTGCTTCTATTTCTTCAAAAATTTTCATAACTTCTAATACACTGTTCTTGTTATTTTCATTTTCGTCTATAAATCCTTCCAGTTTATCTTTAACTGCTCCTAAATCCACTGACGCCTTACAATACAAGTATTCTGCTTCTAATCGCAGAATTTCATTCGCCTTCCGTTCTACTTCTCTCATCTTCCCTCGAAGCGATACCATCTTATCATTAATCCCCCTCAGTTTCTCTTCGAGCTTCTGCTTTGTCTCTTTCAATTCTGATACAACGGTTTCACTATATTTCAGATCCTCGGCTTTATCTTTATACTCCTCAAGGTTCCTAATCTCTTCGTCCCAGTAAGAAATATTTTCTTCTATTTTCTCGCTCTTTTTCCCCAAGTGACTCCCCAAAATGCTCTCTTGCTTGCCTTTTAGCTCTTCCAGGCTTTGTTTTAAATTGAGTTTCTTAGCATATTCTTCCAAAGAATCTTCTCCTGACTTTATTTTTATCTTTTCTATCTTATCTTTGGCATCCTCACTCCCCCTTTTTTCCTTTGGGATCCTTTCTTCTCGTAACTTCTTAATTTCTCCTTCTAAATTTTCTTTCTCCCTTTTCATCTCCTGCAATTTATTGGTCCTTTTATCATGCTCTTCCTCAAATTTCTGAATTTTTGAATAGATTTCTTTTGCATTCTCCGCGTCAAGTTCAAACTTGGAGCAAGCCAATTTTATTCTCTCAAAAACTGCATTAAGGTGTGCTCTCTTTTGTATAAGTGAGAATCTTAGCCCTACAAAGATAGCAGTTGATGCCAGGAAAAGTGCAATGAGTCCATAAAATATGGGTAAAGGATTTGTTATGACCCCTAATATTGAGATGGATAATAATATTGCGGAGGCAATTGCTGCTACTATATAAAACTTGTTTTTTGTTTCCTCACTCTTTGCCTCTTCAACTCCCATCTCATATTTCTCTAATTCTCGCTTAATCCCATCGTCTATCTTTCTCTTTCTTTCATTAAAAACTCGAAAATCCCTTTTCACTTCGCTTAGTTTTTCACTTGTTTCCTTAAACCTGTTTTCTTTTTCCTTAAGTTCTGCGAGCAGTTCTTTTTTTCTTCCATCAAAGGTTTTGATATCCTTTTCACAATCTCTCCATAACTGTCCATCCTCTTCATTATAAATTTCTAAACCCTTAAGTTCCTCTAAAGATTTTTTGAGATTATCCAATGCTTCTTTTCCTTTTTCATATTTCTCTCTTTTTCTGGCATCTTCAAGGCTTTCTGTTTGTTGCTTAATTCGTTCTTGCTCCTCGCCTGTTTCTACAGATAGCTCTTCAAGTTCGTCAAATTTTTCTTTTCTAATTTCCTCTTGCAACCTATCTATCTCACCAAGTAACTTGTAAGCGTCATTTACTCTGGACTTTACATTTCCAAAATCTTTTTTATCGGATAGTTCAGCAGTGCTATCTGCTCGTGTTAGTTTTCCCAACTCCTGAAGTTTCTTTTTTATAAGAGATATATCCTCAGTCCTTAAGCCTGTGAGGCGATCTGTTACATTAGTATAAAACTCACTTTCACGAGCAATAGAGAGGTCACTATTCCTTATTACAAAAATATTGCGGCATTCCGATGAGGTTAAACCTGTGAATTCTGATAGGTTCCCCTTCTCTGGTAGTTTGATCTCTTTATCTTTGTCCTCTTCTACAATCACATAACCCTCTGGATTTTCCTTTACCCGATCTATATGTTCAAAACCTTTAATATCTCGCTCTAATAATAACTTTACAAGGGCATCTATTGTAAGGGTTTTCCCTTCCTCATTTTTACCGAAGAATAAGTTAAAATTCGCCAATCGAAAAGGAGAATTATTTCCTAAAGGACCATATCGAGTAATAAAAAATTCCTTTACTTTCATAAATTTGCCGTTATTAGTGCTTTAATTGTTAGATCGCGCATTTGCTTTTTCTTTTCCTGAGGATAATTATTCTGTTCGAGTTGTTCCATAAATCTTTTAAATAAGTTATCTTCGAGTACCCTTCGTACATCTTTAAGTTCAGGCTCAGAAGGAAATAATTCAACATTTCTCTGTGTAGAAAGCTCTTTTATTTGTTCTATAATTTCAATTTCGCTTATATTGAGAACTTCACCATTTATAAATCCTTTAATTGTCAGGATAGCCTTTGCATTTGGATGAAGAGTACCAAGTTCCTCTTTTATAATTTCTACGGGCTTCTTCTTTTCAAAAGGATCTAATTCTATAACTACTTCTTCAAAATGAGGTGTATTAAGAAGGTATTCGTTAGGTTCCTTTCCAACTTCAAAGATATTTACCTTTCTCTGTCCTGTTTCTCTTTTAGTTATTGAAATAGGTGATCCGGGATAAACAAAGTATCCCCCATTTTCTAACTTCCGGACATCAAAGCTTGAATGAAAATGACCTGCAAGGACATAATCGATTTTTAAATCTTTAAAATAAGAAATCTTAATTGGCATATATCTTTCTGAACCCTCATCTCCAAAATCTCTTCTGGAAAATCTGGAAAAGAATGCATCAAGCAATTCTCCGTGATAAAGCAAGATATTTTTCTTATCGGGGACCAAATTATTTGCTAATAGACGGAGTTTATTAAGAATCTCTTTTCCCTCTATAAACTCAAAAGGCATTCCCCATATCTTCAGGTCTTCATATTCAAAAGGTTCATTTAAACCAGTTAAGATAATTGCATCTTCACCAAAATACATGCCGCCTTTATATGATTCACTATCGTGATTTCCCGGAATTAAGATTATTTTAAAGCAATTGTTTGAGAAAATTTCCCGTATCTTAGGTCTTAAGGTTTCAGCATCAACCCCCTTATCAAAGAGATCCCCGCTTACCACGAAAATTTCAACTTCTTCCTGCTTCCCAATTTCAATTAGTTTTTGGAGTGTCTTCCACCTATCGTCTTCATATTCCCTTAAATGGATATCTGCTGTATGAAGTATCTTCATTTTAGTTCCCCATTTCTTAAAGGTAAGTATTCAGTAAACCCCGTCATTATTTGTAGTGGCAAAGCTTGCTTTGCC
>CAZVBB010000049.1:0-7063 GCA_964625285.1 uncultured bacterium
GCTTTGAAAAGGTTAAATCATTTTTTGTTAATGCGGTAGAAAAAGATAATTATTTATTAATGACCTCAGTAAATTTTGGGGAAGTTTACTATATTATTTTGCGAGAATGTGGACAAGAGAAAGCGCATGAGATTGAAAAAATAATTCGAACACTTCCCATAGAAATAGTTGCTGTAGATATTAATCTTGCCAGAGAAGCTGCTCATTTTAAAGCTAATTATAAAATATCATATGCTGACTGTTTTGCCGCTGCGTTAGCTAAACTTCATAAAGGAGAAGTTGTAACGGGTGATAAAGAATTTAAGGCATTTGAGAATGAGGTAAAGATTGCATGGATAATTTAGATTTATTACTGAGATTAGTGCAGGACTGGTATTCTGGTGCGCTGGTGACTGGTGTTCTGACAATGGGGATGGTGTAATTGGTAACACGCCTGACTCTGGATCAGGTAAGTGAAGGTTCGAGCCCTTCTCCCCCAGTCATTTTGTCCTAAATGACTGTCTGTCCTGAACAAAATCCGAACCTTTTTCCGCGAAAATCCTGATGCTGACTTTTAGAAAAAAATCCGCCGCCGAATTTCGTTTTTTGCTTCGCAAAAAGCGCCGCAAAAAAGTGTTTCCCTTTCCCCAGTCCTCCCGTACGCGGGCAACGGATTTGTTCCCTTTATCATTGTATCATTATAATACAACATTGCCTAATAATGAAACAAGGATTATAATGATAATAACTTATATGGCTGAAATATCAACAAAACTTGGCAAAAATCTAAAGCGGATAAGAACCGCTAAAAAATTGTCGCAAGGTGCAATGGCTCGTAAATTAGAAGTTCATCGAGTTTATATTAGCGGAATTGAAAACGGAAAAAGAAACGCCCCCGCTTGCGACAATTCAGAAATTAGCTGAAGCTCTTGGAGTTTCAGCAGATGAGTTATTAAAATAATATGGAAGTAATATACATAATAGCAATTTACGGAGGACTTGCCCTAATCGGGTGGATTTTTTCCAAAATATCCGAAGCGTTCAAAAAACACCGAGAAAAAATCCGCGATCAAGTAGCCGTAGAAGTTTTAAATGGTTTAGATATAAATAATGTTATTGCAAATTATAAGGAGAAATTAGCACATATCAGATATTCAAAAATTGATCCAATAAATGGACAAATTGAGAGAACGAAAGAACAGCTCTGGGGAAGCAACGCTGTGTTGATGAATGAATGTCCAAAATGTAAAGAGGGGCAACTTATTGTTAGAAAAGGTAAATATGGAAAATTTATGGGTTGCACAAAATATCCAAAATGTGATTACACAAGCAAAATCGAAACGGCGCGAGCTGAATATAAAAAGTCCATCAACGAACAATTCATTGATGATATGCGCCGTGCATATTCAAAAATATGAGTTACTACGACAAAGCAAAACAAGAACTCCTAAATTTATTATCGGATTTTAAGAACGCGTCAAAAAATTTTGACGATTCTTTTAGACGTTTGGAAGAGCAAGAAAAATCAGTAAATCAACTTGCCAAAGAGAGGCAAATAGGGTTTCCTTGGCTTGCTAAAGCATATGAAGAATTTTTTAAGCTTCAAGATAAAAGTATTATTGATTTTTTACAATATAAAAAACATTCTGCTGTTTCTGCGGCCGCAGTCGTAAAGGAACAATCAAGACTGAGAAGAGAAGCAGAAAAGGAAAAGAAAATCGCTCAATATCTTGTTGAGTATTACGAAAACGTCGCGCCGTTTCTTCTTGATTTAAAAGAAGAGGTAAATATTGCGACCGAACAGGAAAGAGAGCTACTCAAAGAATACTCAGAAGAAGAATTAGAGGATGCAACAACTCAATTTCTTTCAAAAGAGGAATACAGGAAATTGCCCAGTATTCAAAGAAATCAAATGGCCCTTGATAGATTTTGGAAACGGCCAAAATCTAAGTGGCTCATTGGTCGCATATACGAAAGATACATCGGATATCTCTATGAACAAGAGGGCTATGATGTTGAGTATGTCGGGATTTTCAAGGGTTTTGAAGATTTAGGACGAGATTTGATTTGTCAAAAAGGAAAAGATTTTATTGTTATCCAATGTAAAAATTGGTCGCAATTCAGGACAATTTACGAAAAGCATATTTTCCAATTTTTCGGCACAGTTTTTCAATACAAAGACGAAAACCTAAACAAAAAAGTAAAAGCCATATTTTATACTTCAACCAAATTATCCGATTTGGCGAGGCGTTTTTCAAAAGAACTTGGGATTGAATTAAAAGAGAATTTTAAGTTTGGCAAAGATTACCCATCAATAAAATGCAATATCTCTCGCGTAGACGGAACTAAAATTTATCATCTGCCATTTGACCAACAATACGATAATACTAAAGTTGAGAAAAAACGCGGCGAATTTTATTGCACGACTGTTAAAGAAGCGGAAGGAGCCGGTTTTAGGCGAGCATTTAGGTATAAAGGCAATAAAAAAGAATAAGTTTAAGGGAACATGGAGAAAAAAGTTTTACAGGAAATAACAAATCATTATCTTGATTCAAGAGATTTCAATGGAATTCTTATCTCTAATCTAGGTGATGATTTTGAAGAAACAAAATCAATTTTGGCGCAATTACTTAATGAAGACAAAATTGTATTGAATTTTGGAGATAGGCATCCAAATCCGCACATTTTGGCATTTGAACCAGAGCCGAAAGAAGAACAATTAAAAAAACTTGAGGCGCTAAAATTTGAAGAACCAATTTATGAAGAATACGGTCCATTAAAAATGCAAACAAATTCAATAAATTGCTGCGCTTATCCTTCAAAACAGCATCTTAAAAAAGTAGTAGATACTGCTAAATATCAGAATAGACCTTTTTCATTACTCCTCGCTCTCGGTGAGCCACAACTTTCATATAAAGCATTTAATTTAAGAATTTTAGAATTTTATAGAAACGATCCTAGATACTCTTATGAAACAGACGATATTCATGGAAGCATTTCCGCAGAATCAGAAAATCAGCTTTCTGGCTCGGACGATACCTTTCTTGAAACTTTTGGTTTTGCATATGACAAAGAAATCAAAAATCGTTATGTGGCCGCTTACTCGGTTTATTTATCCCGACTTACGCCCGAACATCAACAAAGATGGAATTTAGAAATGTTTAATGGGGAAACTTTTTTGCATCCCGACTATGCAAGGGCGACTGCCGGTCATTGGCAGGAGAAGGAATCAATTTTTAATGCTTTTTGCGAAGAAATGAGAATTGTCAATGAGATGACAATGAAAATAGCCGGAAAATCATTGTTCCGCAAAACTTACGACAGATACAATAAACCAAAAAAGTTTTCTTTTTTGGTTCGGCCAACAAAAGAAGAATATGAAAATTTTCTGCATTTGTTGGATAAAATGCTATCAGAGAATTTGAATAAAGATTTTTTCAAGGATAAAATACAATTAACTTCTCGCATTGAAAAAGACAGCAGACTTATTGAACAGAGCAAGGGTACAATTCAATTACTTGAAGAGTGGCTAAACAGGAGCGTAAAATTTCCTGACCCGAAACCAAAAGATGAAATGATTAGTATTTTTAAAGAAGTTAGAAGCGGAAGAAGTGAGCCGGCACATCATGTTCGGGAAGATGCATTTGATAGTGCATATTTTGCCAAGCAGAGAGATTTAATTAGGAAAGCTTATCAGGGTATTAGAACATTGCGGTTAATTTTTGCAAATCACCCTTTAGTAAAACAAGTTGAGGTTCCGGAATGGTTATATAAAGGTGATATTTGGACATTTTAATTTTTAATTGGCGTGCAAACTTCGTTTGCACGAAATTCGGCGGCGGCGGAAAAGCAAGGGCGGGCAAAAATTCCTCTCCTCTAACCTAACCCCCTTCCTTTTTGCCTGCCCGAGCGGAAATTTTTCAGAAATCAGCAAAATCAGGGGGCACAACACCTAATTTCTCTTTCTTCGTAGGTACACCATGCTTAATTGTTGATATTTACGGCAACGAATTTCGGGAAGTTTTTAAGGTTAAATAAAAAATGACTACCAAAATTGCGGTTTTTAAAGGTCAGAAAGTAAGAAGAACCATTCATAATAACGAATGGTGGTTTTCAGTAGTAGACATCTGTGAAGTCTTGACGGATAGCGCTAATGCTGGCGCCTATTGGAGAAAGTTGAAACAGCGACTAAAGGAAGAAGGAAGTGAGGTCGTGACATTTTGTCACGGACTGAAATTGGAGGCATCCGACGGTAAAAGGTATGAAACCGATTGTGCTAATACCGAAGGTGTTTTCCGCATTATACAGTCTATACCATCGCCGAAAGCCGAGCCATTTAAACGCTGGTTGGCGCGGGTTGGCTATGAAAGAGTGAAGGAAATCGAAGATCCTGAGCTGGCAACTAAAAGAACAAGAGCGCTTTATAAACTAAAAGGCTATTCTGAAGATTGGATTGAAAAACGGATGCGAGGCATTGCCATCCGCGAGGAGTTAACTGATGAGTGGCAAAAGCGTGGCGCTAAAGAACAACGAGAATATGAAATTTTAACAGCGGAAATTTCCAAAGCGACATTTGGAATGACGCCGTCGCAATACAAAAAATTCAAAGGGATAAAGAGAGAAAATTTACGTGACCATATGAATGATTTAGAACTGATTTTTACTATGCTCGGAGAAAGAGCAACAACGGAAATCACTAGAACCGAAGATTCTAAAGGCATTCCGAAGTTAAAAAAAGACGCGCAAGAAGGCGGCGCCATTGCCGGAGGCGCAAAAATAAAATTGGAAAAGCGGATTGGTAAACGGATTTCTACTAAAGAAAATTATTTAAAAGAGCCACAGAAGCAAAAACGACTTAAAAATAAATAATCATGATTGGTATTTTGCAAGATATAATTGACGACATTTCTTGCATTTTTTAAGTCCGGATAGCTATTCTGAATTTATAGAATATTTTTGCGATAACAGGATTTTCTACAAAAAGTTTCGTAGTAAGCTCAGTGTTATCTTGAGAAGAGATTTTTCTATAAGTGTAATGTCTCCAGAACGAACGCTTGAGATTTGAGATGGCAAAAATTGGGTTTACCCCGTTAGAGATATCCTCTTTATCACAGAGAAAAGCAAAATCTCTAATGGGGTTTATCTTTCCTGGGCAGGGTTCCCAATATGTTGGGATGGGTAAAGAACTTTATGAATCCTATCCTCCTTTCAGGCAGATATTTAATAAGGCGAATGAAGTGCTGGGAATAGATTTGTCCCAACTTTGTTTTACTGGTCCAGAGGAAGTTCTTAGGGAGACAATAAACACGCAGCTGGCGGTGCTATCAGTAAGTGTTGGCTGTTTTGAGCTGTTAAAAAACGAGGGGATTTATCCTGACCTTGTAGCTGGCCATAGCCTGGGTGAGTATACTGCTCTTGTCGCTGCCGGCGCACTCAGCTTTCCTCAGGCATTAAAACTGGTTCGCAAACGGGGAGAGTTTATGCAAGAGGCAACCATTCACCACCCCGGAGCAATGCTGGCAATTATTGGAGCAGAAGAGAAAACAGTAAACGAGGCTTTGCGCGAGACAAGAACCATCGGCACTGTCTGTATTGCCAATTTTAACTGTCCCGGACAAGTCGTCATCTCTGGAGAGGTTTCTGCCGTCCAACAAGTAAGGGATTTGGTACTGAAGACTGGAGCAAAAAGAGTGATACCGCTACCAGTATCAGGCGCATTTCATTCACCACTGATGAAGGTGGCACAGGATAAACTGAGGCAGGAGATAATTTCAGTTACCATTAACCCATCTGAAACACCGATAATAGCAAATGTAACTGCTGATTATATGAGTAGCCCGGAAACAATAAAGGAATTATTGGTGGAGCAAATAGCCAGCCCTGTACTATGGGAGAACTCAATAAGAAAAATGGCTGCTGAGGGAGTAGAGACCTTTGTTGAAGTGGGTCCGGGCAGAGTGCTTACAGGATTGGTACGAAGGATAATTCCTACCGCTAAATGCTTAAATGTAGAAGATGAGGCAACCTTTAAGAAAGTCCTAGCCGCAATAAAGTAAGTAGCACTGCTTAAGTAAACTGCTCGGCCAGGACTCGAACCTAGAATGCCAGATCCAAAGTCTGGCGTGTTACCAGTTACACCACCGAGCAAGATCCTATATCGTTTTTGTTCCTCTATAACATTGAGGTCTCTGAGACTTTTTTCAGAGACCTCAATGTTGCAATTTAAGTGGCTTGGTGGTTATAGCTTTTCCAAAAAAAACAGAGCTTCGTCAGCCAATAATAGACTGTAATTTCATCGCCAGAGACATGTCCCCGCTAACTTTTAACTGTCCCGACATAAAAGCAGATGTAGGATTGAGTTTACCTTCAGTTATCTTAGTAAAGCTGTCTATGCTTATCGAGACTGTAACATTGGGAGAGTCAATAGTTCCTTCCTTAACAGTTGCAACCCCATTAGTTATTGCGACGTGAAAATTTCCCCCTCCTTCTCCGGAAAGATTGAACTGATAGGTAGCGGTGAGACCTGCTAATTTAGCTACTCTGTCAGGCTGCGCTTTCATCCTCTCTTTTATGCCGGCTACAATATCTCCTACAGACATCCTTCTACCTCCTTTAGGGTCTAAAACCCCCTTCGACTACGCTCAGGATTGATGGTGAGCGAAGCCAAACCACAAATAACCACCAAGCTACTCTGGAAGAAGACTCCTCCTTTATTACTATTATTCAGGCTGTTACAAAACATGTTCCAGCCTGTGATTACACAGGTGTCGTTGCGAGGCTTGTCCCGAGCAACAGCGAGGGAACTTGCCGAAGCAATCTCATTAAGATTGCTTACTCACTTTGTTCGTTCGCAACGGCGTCTGTGTAATCAGAGATTTCTGAATTTCTCAGAAATCTCATCGCTTTGTGATTCTTTTTCTAAGCATTTCCGTAAGCACGGGAAGAACTTGAAACAAGTCTCCAACTATCCCATAAGTAGCAATATCAAAAATAGGAGCACGAGCATCATTATTAATTGCTACGATTACCTCCGATGACCTCATGCCTACTTGATGTTGAATTGCTCCTGAAATACCACAGGCAA
>CAZVBB010000050.1:0-6723 GCA_964625285.1 uncultured bacterium
ACATCAGAACACGTTGTAACTCCGTCCCATCCAAATTCTCTTACCGCTTTTATCTGTGCCTCTGCCATTGCCTCACCGGATTTACAGAATACAGAATAGGGTATCTTGGCAAACTTTGCCGAGAAGGTCATAGAAAACGGCACCAGGGGAACCCGGTCCGGTTCCTTAAAATTGAGCGAGGCCCTGATTCGTTCAATGGGAGTCATCTCAGGGGCAACCTTCTTAGAAGCAGCTTTTTCCTTGAGGAATCTTTTAGCTGTCTCAGTTATACTTATGGCATCTTTTGCATATGCATCAAAACCGCATTCCCGAGCTATTTTTCTATTTGCTGAGGGACCAGAGAGGATTGTTTTTACTTTTTGCCGTATGCCTAATCTAAAGAGTTCTTCTTCAAGTTCCTTGAGTCGATGAATCCGATAGGACAAATACAAGCCTACACAGATGATATCTGCATTCTCTTTTTTGGCACATTCCGCAATATGCTTGGGCGAAACATCACTACCTGCATCAATAGCCTCAAAGTTTGCTGCTTTTAAATTTGCCAGTACTAAATTTGTTCCTATCGTCCAGGGACCGCACATTACCCCCAAAACAACCTTGCCGAGAGGCGGCATTTTTTCTTTCTCCAGATAGTCGGAGATGGATGCCATTCCAAATTGAAAGGCGGCTGCAGCCCAGATAGTGCGATCCAAATACATTCCTTTACTACGATAGAATCTGGTGGCTTGGTTCATTCCCTCGGATAGTCCTTTGGTAATAATATCCGCCGCAGAAATTCCTTCTTTATGTGCTTTTTCTGAAAGTTCAGTGACTCCTACAACATCACCGGCAAATACACCCCTCGCTAACTCTTCTAATATCTTACTCATAACAACCCTCCTTAAAAGAGGTCTCTGAAAAAAGCCTCAGAGCCCTCTGATTACACAGATTCCAAAAAGATTACACAGATTTTCTTGTCGGTGCCTTAATCTGTGTAATCAGCATTTAATCGGCGTAATCAGAGATTTCTGACTTTTTCAGGAATCTCTAAAAAAGGTCACCAGTGCACCAGTCACCAGGCGGAACATTCTTATCCCGCTCTTTTAGAAGACGCAGACTGAAGTCTGCTACTCCTGGATTAGCAGGTTTTAACCTGCGTTCTACATCTTTAAAATTACAAGCACCAAACCATAAATTGACAACAAAGTTGTGAGATTCTTCGGTCGCATAGGCGACCTCAGAATGACAACAAGGTTGTCAGTTTTGGTTGGTCATTCCTTTTTTCCAAACCGATCGTAGGAGACGAGCTCCGATAGCTCCTTTCGTGGAGGAGCTTTGACCTGCTGATCCGGCCAGCCCAGCGGAGTCATCTCAACCACTACCATTTCCTCCAGTAGGCCGAGGATCTCTGCTGCCTTCTTGGCATCGAAGAAACCCACGTGTACCGTTCCCAGACCGATTGCATGAGCAGCAAGGGTAAGATTCTGCATGGCTAAACCAACATCAAACATGAACCAGTCGCCCTTATCCGTGACAGGATTTCCCTTATAGCATCCGGACTTCCCCTTATGAGCACAGGCAACTATAACGATAGGTGCCTGGGTAATACTTGCCTTGGCCGGGTTTCGGTCAGGAAGCGTCCGGGCCAACTCCGCTCTTAATTCCCTATCTCTAACTACAACAAATTCCCAGCACTGGGTATTGGCCCACGATGGTGCCCACTTGGCAGCCTCTAAGACCTGAGTGAGGTCACTATCTGATACCGGGTCGGGCTTGTATTTCCTGATGCTTCTCCTTTCCTTTATTGCCTCGAATATGTCCATCTCATCTATCCCCCCTTTCATTTTCCCTGATATACACAGTATATCAATGATTACGGTGATTAAAAAACATGCTTATTGAGTTAGCTCCCCAATTGTGATAAAATGATACTTGCAACAGAATTTAAGGTTCGCGAGGCTACTATAGCATGGTTCAACGGGAAGCTATCTCTTTGTTTGAATTCCACCAGCTATTTCCTACTCATAAAGAATGCGCTGAACATCTGTTTAAGCTACGATGGCCAGATGGATTTATCTGTCCAAGATGTAAGTGCCAAAAATATAGTTTCCATAGTACTCGTCTCTTGTATCGCTGTAAAAATTGTAAGCACGATGTATCTTTGACTGCTGGTTCTGTCATGCATAAAACTAGAACTCCTTTGATGGTTTGGTTTTGGGCCATTTTTCTAATTGCCTGTGATAAAAGAGGACATTCGGCATTCTCTATGTCGGAAGAGCTCAAAATTAGCTACTGGGTCGCTTGGACATTGTTGCAAAAGATTCGTAGAGCGATGAGAGCGCAGGATAGTCAATATAAATTGCAAGGGATTGTAGGGCTTAATGATGCCTATTTTGGAGTCAAGGACGAGGAGAAAAAACGGGGAAGAGGAACTACTAAGTCCAAGATTCTTGTGGCTGTATCTACAGATGTAGAAAAGGAGCATGCCGGTTTTGTAAAGATGAAGGTGGTAGAAAAACTTGACACGGATACTGTCAATAAATTTGTAATAGAAAATATAGAGCCGGGTAGCAAAATTTAAACAGATGATCTGGATATATTTAACTCTCTGGCTGATCTTGGAATAGAGCATGAACAATATCCCCTCGTGTCTGGATAAAAATCACTTCCTTGGGTTCATACTATTATTTCAAATGCAAAGGCATTCTGTTTAGGAACATACCATCGTTTTGGCCGAAAGCATCTTTAGTCATATTTAGACGAATTCTGTTATTGATTCAATAGGCGCTTCTGGGAAAACCAACTTTTTAACCGTTTACTCGCAGCATGCATAAACTGTGAAACCATAACTTATGAGGAGCTAACTCAATAGGCATAAAACCAAATAAGCCGGTGAAGCCAGGTCAGGCTGAAAAGATAAGCCACGAGTATATAAGACACGGGACTCAATCTCTGATTGCTGCCCTGGCGGTTCACGAGGGAACAGTTACCGGACAATGTTTCGATGGACACAGACATAAAGAATTTTTGATCTTCCTTAAGTCTCTTGCCAGATACTATTCACGAGTGGAACTTCACTTGATTATGGATAATCTTAAGCATGTATATAAGCATGAGAAAATACAGAAGTGGCTCAAGCGTAATAAAAGAGTTCAAGTTCATTTTACTCCGACCTATGCCTCATGGCTCAACCAGATTGAATTATGGTTCAGTATCCTGGCCAGAAAGATTGTTAGTAGAGGTGTTTTTAGTTCTAAACAAGAATTGGTCTCCAAAATTATGGAATTTATCAAATGCTATAACAAAGAAGCCAAACCATTTCGTTGGACATATACAGGAGATCCCTTAACAATATAAGGAAACTGATTTATGGCACGGTGCACTAGTGTACTCTCTTTTCCCAGCCACGCCATTCTTTTTCTCTAAGTTCAAACTTTTTAATTTTGCCAGTAGCGGTTTTAGGAAGTTCGCAAAACTCTACCACCTTGGGGCATTTAAAGCGTGCCATATTTTGCCTGCAAAACTCAATGATATCTTTCTCTGTAAGAGTTTTACCTGGTTTTAAGCCAACAAAAGCCTTCGGTGCTTCACCCCATTTTTCATCCGGAACAGCAACTACAGCAACTTCCAAAACGTCAGGATGCTTATATATTGTATTCTCTACTTCTACGGTGGAAATATTCTCCCCGCCACTGATAATAATATCTTTTGCCCTGTCTCGTATGGCTGCATAACCATCAGGATCCATAACTGCCAGATCACCACTATGAAACCAACCTCCCTCAAATGCCTTTGCTGTAGCTGCGGGGTCATTAAAATACCCTTTCATGGTAATATTGCCCCGCATAATAATTTCGCCCATAACCTTTCCATCTCGGGGAACATCCTGCATGTTATTATCCACTACACGCATTTCAGCAGCATGAATATAGGCAACTCCTTGGCGAGCTTTTATAGCAGCCTTTTTTTCTGTTGGCAAGGCGTCCCATTCTTCCTTCCAAGCGCAAATACTCATCGGTCCGTAAGTCTCAGTGAGACCATAAATGTGAATTACCTCAGCTCCCATTCCTTCCATAGCTTCTATGATTGTAGGTGAAGGTGGTGCTCCTGCTGTCATAATCTGAATTCTTCTGCTAAATTTGTAATTGGCGGCCCCAGGATAATTAGCTAGAGTTGTTAATACTATCGGGGCAGCACAAAAATGAGTAATGTCTTCTTTTTCAATCAATCTAAAAATTTCTGCTGCATCCACTGCTCGCAAGCAAACATGTGTGCCGCCTACTGCTGTTACTGCCCAGGTAAAGCACCACCCATTACAATGAAACATGGGCAGCGTCCAAAGATAACGTGTTCTGTTACTCATCAAAACTTCCAATGCCTGCCCCAGAGCATTAAGATATGCTCCCCGATGGTGATACATTACCCCTTTAGGTTGTCCAGTGGTACCGCTGGTATAGTTTATACTAATAAGTTCCATTTCGTCCTCTACCGGTGAGGGCAAGAAATCCTCCCCTCCCTGAGCAAGGAACTCTTCATAGTTGACACCAAGAATAGTTTTGCCATCAGGAATATCGACTATATTGACAACCGTCTTGGCTGTTTTCAATTCTTTGATAATTCCCTCTATTAGGTGTGTGAGAGCTGTATCCACAAAAAGGATTTTGCTGCCGGAATGATTAACAATATACAATATTTCTCTAGCAGAAAGCCTGGTATTAATACTGACTAGAATTCCTCCGGCCAACGGGACACCATAGTGAGCTTCCAACATGGGTGGAATATTCGGGCATAAAAAAGCCACCCTGTCACCTTTCTGAATACCTGCCCTTTTTAAGGACCACGCCAGGCGAGTCACCCTCTTATAAAACTCAGCGTAAGAATAACTCTTATCTTTATAAACCACTGCCCTCTTCTCCGGGTAAACAAAAGCACTACGTTCTAAGAAAGTTAAAGGAGACAAAGGGGTATAAAATACTTCTCTAATCGGCATCATTAAATCCCTCCTTAGAACCTCTTGCAAAAGTCCGAAATTATCATGTTAAACTGTCCTGGCTTCAAGATGTGGTTACAAACTGACACTCCAGAACCTCCTCTTTTATTCGGTTTATTTCAACAGAATCGTAGGCTAAATTTAAACTTTCCTGCACCTCCTTTTCGCCTCTGATTGATTCTGGCATTTTTACTTTACCACTTTCCTTTTTGTAATGTCAAGTTTTTTTTCTGAAGATGTGCCTCTGCTGGTATTCTAAAGCCATTCTCCTTTAGTTTATATCCTTGATGTGTTCTGCGATAGTTGTAGTAATCCATGAAGTTATCCATGTCAATTTGCAGAGCCTCTATACTCTCATAGCGCTTCTTTACTAGAAGCAACGGAGTAAAACTCATCTAAAAGAGTTTTGTTCAATCTCTCTACATAACCATTGGTCCAGGGATGTTTCACTTTGGTAGTAGTGTGCTTAATTCCAAGTTTCTTAGAGGTCTTTTTAAACTCGTGGTTTGGTATTGCTCCTCCATGCCAGGAGAGTATATTCAGTTCCGCAGTCGGTGAGAATCCTCTCTATCTTCACCGGATCGAGTTTTTTAACTAGATGATTTTCCACAAAGTCTGTAGAGGCATTGGTAGTTTTGTTATCATAGACTTTGGCCGCACCAAAGGAAGAAAAACAATCGCAGCCAACTTGGTGATAGATTCTACCTATCCCTTTTAGGCAACCGATATAGAAGGTATCTTCACCTATTAACTGACCAGAATAGGCTGCTTCTACATGACTATTTTTTGCTTTCTCTTTATCTCTGGTTATTTCGTCCTGGGTGACTACCTCTCCAGATAATTTCCTTACCCATTCTAAGCGACTCTTAGCTGTATTCAAGCCTCTTTTCTTAAGAACATTATAAATACCGGTATGGCCAAGGAAGATGCCAGCAGATTTTAATTCTGCCTCTGTCCTCTCTTGCCCATAAGTAGGATAATCTTTCATAAAGTTTAGAATCTGCTTCTCTATTTCTTCCGGTACTCTATTGGGCATTTTTGGAGCTGCTCTTATCTTGGATCTTAAACCTTCATCTCCTTCTTTCTCCCTACTCTTTTTCCATTTATAGAACCATTTCCTCACTCACATGATGCTTTTTACAGAGAAGAATAACCGAAATCTCCTTCTTATCCGCTTCTTGGAATATCTTTAATCTCATCTGATAGACAAATTCCCTTTCGCTCATAGCTAGTGCACCGTTTCATAAATAAGGTGATGTATTCATCGTTCTAATACGGTGCACTGCGGGGGGTTTTAGGGGGTTGAGCCCAACCCCCTATGGAGTTACAGGGAGGGAACCTGGAAGTTCCCGACCGCCATAGGAGCGGTAGCCCCTGTGGAAGTGGTGCATTTCCCTTATCAATGTATTAGGAACCGTATTTATGAAATGCACCACTAGAACCCCATCTTTTTTGTTGCTATTTTACTGGAGGTTCTGGCTGGTGTCAAAAATTATCCACAGTTATTGGTAGTTAAAAACTCCCTCCTTGGAGAACCCTATAACTATGAATGCTGTAACCATCACTTGAATATACCACATCACATCCTTATCCATACTACTCTCCTCCTACTAAAACTGAAATTTTTCCCGGGTAAATTCCGGCAACTTGTATATAATATTCCGAATTGTGAGACTGTAGCAAAGAAAGCGGGATTTTTGTGTTGTAACGAAATGATAATGTCCCTTTGTAGCGAAATAAAAATGCCCCCTTTG
>CAZVBB010000051.1:0-6467 GCA_964625285.1 uncultured bacterium
ATGGAGAAAGAAGGTAAGAGAAAAAAATCAGCAGTTTTATTGTTCTGAGAGCTACTTTTTCAGCATTTTTTCGGGCATAAACTTTGGGAGCTATTTCTCCGAAGATGAGTATCAGGAAAGTCATCACTCCCGTGGAAACAGCTCCTATCTTGCCCGCAGTGGTTTCCCCGAAGAGACGCAAAAGAATAAATGTAAGGAGCACTGAAGCAGATATGTTAGCGATATTGTTTCCAACTAATATGGTGGTAAGCAAGCTATCCGGGTCGTTTAGCCAAACAAAAAAGGTTTTTCTCTTTTCAATCAGACTTTTTGTTTTTAACTTCCCTAGGGAGGTAAGCGCCGTCTCCGAGCCTGAGAAAAAAGCCGATAGCAGAAGAAGCAAAATTAGGGCAAGAAACTGCCATATTATTAAAGATTTTTCCATTTATTGTAAATATTCAGTGAAAGTCGTCCAATTTTAGGCACATAGGCACAGAGTTTAATAGCAGAGCATTTTTCCTTGTGCCCTGTCTTTATTCTTTGTGCCTTTGCCGCTTTGCGCCTTTCAGTCAACGGAGTTGACTGGGTATTTACCATTTACTCTATAATGATAAACAATCTTTTTGCCAATGTCAAAGGATTTGACATCTTAAGGCAACTCCGGTAATATTAAGAAGGCAGAGGGCATAGGGCAATTTTGCAATTTAAAATTTACAATTTAAAATTTACAATTTGATATTTAATTTAACTGGTGCACTGGTGCACTGGTACTCCTCTGACTGTGAAGTGAAGGGGATAGCTTGGGGGAAAAGTAAATGGCTAAAACAGAGTTAGGCTCATTGGGTGGCGGGGCAGGAGCCCTTCTCTTCAAAGGAGTGCTTTATCTCCTCTATGGCACGAGGGCTGGAGAGACAGAAACAGAGAAAAGAGTGCGGGCAGGTGTCATTATTATATTTCTCATCGCTGTTTTTCTTGCCTTGAGCGCATTAGTCTTTCTCATCAGAGAGTACCTTTAAAAATCAGGAAACAAAAAATGACAAAAGATGGGGCAACCACCACCTCAGTGGCAGGGCTTTACGATAGGGCAGTAAGGGCAATTGAGGAGAGAAATTATGACTATGCCATTAAGCTTCTTCAATCATCTCTATCCATTGACCCGGATTTCTCGTCAGCCAAGTCCCTTCTTATAGTTGCCCAGAGGAAAAAATTTCAGACAAGTAGCCCGCTGCGCCGCCAAATGAAGGGAATAGTCTTGATGTTCCAGGCATTTTTCTTTGAAAAACTAAAGAAGTGGGACAGGGCACTTGAAAAATATGAGTATTTGTTTTCAATCCTTCCTCCTCAGGCTCCAATACTACCTCGCTTAGGAGATATCTACCTGCGAAAAGGGATGATAGATAAAGCAATAGGAGCTTATCAGATGACGTTAACGCTTCAGCAAGACAATTCCTACACTCTTCTACGATTAACAAAACTACTGCGCGAACAAGGAAAGGCAAAAGAAGCAATGCAATACTGCAAGAGATACTTAAAGATAAAACCAAATGATTTTACTGTCACACAGGAGCTCAAAAATCTTGCGGCGCTAATAACGATAGGTGAAGGAAAATGGGAGGATAAGTCATCCTTCGTTGAAGAAGCCATCAGGCGCCAGTCCGAGGAAGCAAAAACTGCTGAAAAAACGACTTCAAAAATTGATGTTGACTCCTGCCTCCAGGCAGCAGAGACCTTCGTTGACCAGAATCGCTGGGACGATGCCACGATAGAATATAAGAAGGTAACTGCAGCCGCCCCAGATAATATTAAGGCGCACCAGGCACTCGCTGAGCTTTATACTCGCGGAAGGTGGTTTGAACAAGCAATAGAAGAATACGAAAAGGTGATTGCCCTTGACCCTAAAAAAAAGGCAGCGTTTGATATTCTGGCAGGCCTTTATGTTAGAAAGGGAGACATTGCCCGTGCGATAGAAAAATATGAAAAAATAATTTTACTGTCTCCTAAAGAAGCAATAACCTACCGCCTGCTAGGTGAGCTTTATCTTAAGAATGGAAATGTAGGCAAGGCAATTGAGAATTACCAGCAGGTGGCAGAACTTGACCCCAAACATTCTGCCATTCATACAATTCTTGGCGAACTTTATCTTAAACAAGAGGAATTACCAAAAGCAATCGAAGAATATAAAAAACAGATAGCTCTTGAACCGGACAATCCGATACTAATTGAGCAGCTTGGCGATATCTATCTGAAAAAAGGTGAGTTTGAACAGGCAAAAGAAAGTTACTCTAAAGCCGCGCAAATTGAGCCAGCAAAGAAATCTATCGCCAGAAAAATAAAAGAAATAGAACTCAGGAAGGCCGATGCTCTTATCAGACACTATGAGCTACTGCTAAAGTCCAATCCGAAAGATGAGGAGCTAAAGAAAAAGATAGACAGAGCCCATCAGGATAAACTTAAAATGAAAATTGCTGACCATAAGGAAAAAATCAAAGAAAATCCCGGCGATACTTCCCTCCACCTTGAATTGGGGAAGCTCTACCAGGAAGGGGAAATGCTCAATGAAGCAATAGTTGAGTTTCAAGCCTGTGTCAATGAGCCATCCTTACGGCAAATGGCACTTTATTCCATTGGAGCGGTTTTAGAAAAGAAGGGCATGCTCGATATGGCTATTAGTCGTTTAGAGGCAGCACTGGCAGCAGGCACAGGGTCAGTGGATGAGCAGGCAAAGGATATTCTATATAAATTAGGTAATATATCTGAAGCTAATGGAGACAGAGAAAGGGCGCTTTCTTTCTATAAAAAAATCTACGAGACCGATATCACCTACAAGGACATAGCTAAAAAAGTAGAATCAGGCTATCTGTAACAGCTCACGGTCAGAAAGTGCACCAGCCACCAGGGCACCAGAGCACCAGTTTACAAGTTGACAAGTTCAGCAAATTGTAAATTGCAAATTGAAAATTGCAAAATTGCCCTCTGCTATAACAAGCCTGAGTAGTTACTACCCTATCTGCTGATCCACCGGGTCAACATCTACCTTCACCTTATTCCACTTTGAAGAAGAAAGCTCTTCTCTTATTACCCTTCGCATTCCCGCCAAGTTTTCCCCTTTGATAGTTATCTGTTGCCGCTTCACGCTTATTTTTGAAGGAAGGATATCCACTCCTGCCTGGCGATTAGCTTCTAAGATTTCGATAAGCCTCTTATAATAAGTATCATCATCCGCTACCATTATATTAATCAGGGAGGTAAATGGAGGATAGTTTAACTGGCGACGGAACTCTATCTCCTCTCTGTAAAACTGCGGATAACCACCCCTCTTAACACTTAAAATACTATAGTGGTCGGGATTGTAGGTCTGGATGATTACTTTACTACCCTGTTTCCCGCTGAGGTAACTCGCCACCTGTGTGAGAAACTGAAACATTTTCTCAGCAGCTCGAAAATCACCGATATTAAGGATGGTATCAGCTGAGATAATCCCAACGAGGGTGAGGCGCCCAACCGACAGTTCTTTGAGAACTGCCTGTGTACCTATTAAAATATCTGTTTTTTGGCGCCGAAATAGGCTAACAGTTTCTTTATAAGCTGTCTTAGAGTATAGGCTTCCTAAGCGAGCGCTGGGGAAAAGCCTTCCCACCTCATCTATGAGCTTCTGCGTCCCCGCTCCACGGCGGCTGAGCAAGAGGACTATTTGTTCTCTCCTCCTGAGCCTGTCTTCTATCTCTTCTCGCAGCTCAGGAGAAAGCACCCAAGGAGCTCTACGGCGGTTACAGCGGAGGTCCACAATCTCAATTTCAGGGAGCTTGCTTGCCTCCTCTGAGGAAATCACTATCAATTTATATTTTCCGCGCTCTGCCTGGAAATATGACTCGAGAGAAGGAGCCTGCGTCCCGAGTATGACCCGGGCAACTGATATTCTGGCTCTCTCCAATGCCACCTCCCGCGCATGGTATTTAGGGGTCCTTTTTTCTTTATATAGAGAGTTACTCTCTTCATCAACGATAATCAGTCCGAGGTTCCTAACGGGAGCAAATACTGCCGACCTTGTGCCAATAACAACTCTTGCCGCACCACTTCTCATTCTTAACCATTGCCGATATCTCTCTTTTGGTGAGAGGCGGCCATGTAAGAGAGCAATCCCTTCTCCAAATTGGGTGCGCAGTATTCCTAATATACTTTGAAAGTGAAAAATCTCAGGAAAAAGGAGCAGCGCCTGCCTGCCCTGCTTTAGGACCTGCACAATTGCCTGAAGGTAAAACTCTGTTTTTTCATCTTCCCTCGCTGTGTGATGAAGAAGCGTTGGACAAAGGGGGCAGACACCTTTATCTCCTATTGCTTTTCTGTCCTCTTTGGAATAAATATTTGTTAACCCCGTTAATTCATACTCCTTGAAATTACGACGAACTTCAGTTACAAAATGGTGCTTTTCTCCTCTGCTGTGAATTAACGGGGTTAATGAAAAAGGTGTCTGTCCCCTTTGTTTTATTCCGGGAGGAAAAGCTGTATGTAACGCCTCTCCCCATGTGCAGCAGTAGTAGCTACTCACCCATCTGGTTAGCTCTAACATTTCCCCATCAAAGATGGGGAATGGGTCAACTACCTCGGTTATCTCCCTCAGGCTGACATCAGGCTTCTCCCGGGAGAGACCCACCACATATCCGGTGAGCTTTCTCCCGGAGAAGGGAACAATTACCCGCACGCCGGGAGTTACCTTATCAGTCATTTCCTGCGGGAGTGCATAGTAAAATATCTTCTCTACCGGAACTCCAACGACTATCTTTGCATAAGTGTGCATTGAAAAAAAAGCCCCCGCGGGAGCCCCGCGGGGGCTTTTCCAAAAATCTTCTCTAAAATCCTTAGAATTTGACCTCAGCCTGAACTCCCATTAAGGTGGCAGTTCTAGTCATGGGAACGGGAACAGCAGGGACAGCGGTGGTCCACCAGCGACCCGGTGAAAATCTTGCTATCAAAAAGCCAAGCTCAACATTTTTAGTTAAATCATATGTCGCACCAATGTTCAGCTCGGTGCCAATCTTCTTGTTGACGCCGGCACCAACCTTATCTCGCCTAATATCAACATAGCCAACTCTAACGCCAACATCTGGTATTGGCATTGTCTCAAAGCTTAACCCCAAGACGTCAATGTTGGTGCGAAGGCCGGGAATTTCCTCAATTATTTCACCAAACTTTACATCTTCAAACATTGGCCGGAAACTATGATCTGTCGCATCCAGAGGGTTAGCATCTCCAGAGAGAGAGGTATAACTAAGCCTTACTCTCCCCATAGGTGTGAGAGCTGCGACTCCGCCGTAGAAAGCATTAGCATCAATGGAAAGTGGTCCTATACTTCCTGTCTGATGAATTATGCCTCCATCAACCGATAAACCGAGGATACCCAGGCTGCCGCTTCCACCGATTGCTATTGAATTCACTGTCTCCTTAGGGACGGCTCCTCTTCTTACCCACTCATAGTAACCCATATTAGCGGTGATGGCAGGCGAAGGATGCCTATAGACTACATGAAGCCCCATGAGGTCCTCATCTGCTGGCAGCAGTGTACCTGGGACAGCATCAAAAATTTTTGCAGAGAAGACATCCACCACTACCGGGTCAAATGGAACGGAAAGCCTGATGGCGTCAAAACCGGCAGCAATCAGCATCCTATCGGCAAGCACAATTCCCTGACGGCCGATGGTGAGGTCAGCGGCAGAACCGCCTATATCCGTAATAGTGAGGAATGCCCGGTCAAGTCTAACATCTAGCGCGGGCGCGGCGGTTACTCCCCAGCGTCTATCATTGACTAGTCGGAAAGTGGCGCTCACACCCTCGACAAGGCCAGCCCTCACTAAGAGACGGGTCCTCGTCTCAGTCCAGTCCTCGTCCACTATAGCAGTAGGAGCAGGAAAAAGCATATTCCCCCAATTTAGGTGACGCATACGAACCTCACCGCTAATGCGGATATCCGGTACTACCGGAGCTACCACTGCTGGTCTTGGCGGCACTACTGGTGCCGGAGCTACCACTTCTGGTCTTGGCGGCACTACCGGTGCCGGAACCTCTTTTGCCTCAGCAATTGCGAGAAGACCAAGCCCGCACATTAGGGCAAAAACCATTAAATATTTCACTACTTTTCCTCCTTTTTTTACTTACTTCCACATCATACCTGATACCATTTTGCTTCATCCCGAAGCAGTCGACTATTTTACTCAACTCGTCACCCCAATTTTTTATCATCACCTCCCCGAATCCTCTAAATTGGGATTTTGATGGTACCAACAACAACTTCGTTAAGGTTACCACATCATTCAAATCTTGTCAAGCCTCTAATTATTTTCTTTTCCTTTAGTTTCTTAGTTTATTTCACTTTAGCGTCGTCAAAACTGAAAACCGCGACAGTCAAAGAAAAATCCGCGAGTAACCTCCAGCGTTCACTGTTCTGTAAACTAAATAAGGGTTTAATGCAAAAATCAAAGTGTAAAAATCAAAAT
>CAZVBB010000052.1:0-6448 GCA_964625285.1 uncultured bacterium
GTCCTGTCTGCCGCTTTGATATTTTCGGAGCCTTGAAATAAATCTTTCTCGTTCAACGCGAAGGCTTTCTCCCTTAAGCTGCGCCGTAGGGCCACTTGACCTTAAGACATTGTATCCATCAACAATTACTAACATAATAAAAAAAGTTCAAAGGTTCAAAGGTTACAAGGATTCACCAGTCACCAGAGCACCAGCCACCAGAAATAGGCGGGACATTCTTGTCCCACTCTTTAAAATTACAAGCACCAAACCACAAATTACAAACAATGGACAATACCAAAAGGACAATGACCAAAATGACTGCTTCGCAGTCAGATTCTTCGGGCTTCGCCCTCAGAATGACAACAAAGTTGTCAGTTTTGTAATTTCGGTCATTTGAATTTGTAATTTGCCTGCCCCGTTAGAAAGTCTTTGACTTCTAACGGGGTGAATGATTTGTAATTTGTATATTGTGATTTCAGCATTGCTCTCTACCCTCTACCCTCTACTCTCTACTCTATGCCCTCTGCCCCCTGCCCTATGCGATAAGCCATCAGTCTTCAGTCTGTATTTTTTCTATATTCATTATAGCAAATAATTTCTGTAAGAGCTTTGCGTGGTGTTGGAGGTTTTTTACTTAGAGGGTATCCCAATGGAGTAAGAGCTACCACTCTCACATCTTCTGGCACTTTCAGAATCTTTTTTACTTCACCCTCGTCAAATGCTCCTATCCAGCAAGTGCCCAGTTCTTCTTCAGTAGCTATTAATGTAAGGTGGTCGATGGCTATTGCCAGGTCTACAGGATAGCTACTCATATATCCTCCCATGCCACCCCAGGCTTCGTTCAGAAGGGCACAGCCAACAACGATAATGGGTGCTTCGGCAATAAAGGCTTGCCCTCTACAGGCAGGAATGAGCTTCTTCTTAATTTCCTCATCGTTTACTATAATAAATTTCCATGGCTGGAAATTTTTAGCTGAAGGAGCAAGCCTCATTGCTTCAAGCACCTTCATTAATTTATCCTCAGGAATTTCCTGAGATGAGTATTTTCTGATACTTCTCCTTGCCCTTATTGCTTCCTGAACATCCATTATTTTTTCTCCTTTGCTTCTCTTATTATATGTACTGTATCTTTAGATTGTAGCATAGCTATACTATTGAAATACAACACAATAGCACTGCTATGTTAATATTTTACTTTAAGTAACAAAACTGCTATTAGAGGTCTCTGAAAAAGCCCCAGAGCCTCTGATTACACAGATTCCAAAAAGATTACACAGATTTTCTTGGTCGGTATGCTTTAATCTGTGTAATCTGAATTTTAATCGGCGTAATCAGAGATTTCTGGATTTTTCAAAAATCTCTATTATCCTCTCTCTTTACAAAGGGAAAGCACATCGGCAAGTGCATTTATTTCTCCTCTCCGCTGAAGGTCTTTGATAAGCTCCCAGAAAATCTTTTCAGTTGTTACGACATCACTCATTGCCCGATGTTGCCGATCTACCTCAATCCCCAAACATCTTGCTATATTATTTAAGTTATTGCCTCGGAAGTTAAAGTAGCGTCGAGCAATAATTAATGTATCAATTACTGGAAACTCAGGCATAGTAAGTCCCGCCAGATTAATTTCGGACTCAAGAAACCCTATGTCAAATGGAGCGTTGTGGCAGACAATAACTGCTCTATGAAGAATGTCCAGTATTTCAGTCGCTATCTCGGCAAACTTCGGCTTGCCGATAAGCATCTCTTTAGTTATACCGTTTACTGCATATGCTGCATGAGAAATATTGCAACCAGGGTCAACCAAACTATGAAAAGAAGTGATTTTCTGTTTGTATCGGCTCCTCAGAACAGCTATTTCACATATCTTGTCGCCACGAAAGGGGTCAAGTCCCGTAGTTTCAGCATCTACAAAGGCGAAGACAGTATTTTTTAATAAAACGAGAGACATTAGAATAAGCTATCCTCTTCGGGTAACCAGTTCACCAGAGCACCAGTCACCAGTGCACCAGTTTACAAGTTGACCGTTTTAGGGTTCCGGGTTCACCGTTCTGGGTTTGAACTCTGAATCCTGAACCTTTGAACCTTTTTTCCATTTGTTTCCCTGTAAACTTCCCCTAATCCGCATAGAAATTTAGGAAAATTCCTATGCTTTCAGGCAACCTCTCTTTTTTGGAAAAGAGTTATCGCTATCAAAAGCATAATAACTATGTAAACAATGCCGTAAGAAATGGCTGAGAGTAAGTATCTTGTGGAAACAGGCGTTCCGACGGCAATTGCTGCAGCAACATTAAAGTTTTCCAGATTAGGAATAATTGTAAAAAATATTCGTGCGAGTGAATGTAGGAAAAAAGTTGTTCCTTCAAAGAAACCAAAAAAATAGTTGTTGAGGTATCCCAATATAAAAAGGAGAATGCAAGTTACCATATTTGCTATTACTGGCACTCGCGTAGATATAGCTATTGAAATAGCGCTCAGCAACGCTACCTTTATATAGATTGAAATTATACCCCTAAAAATCATCAGTTCGAATGCTCCCATCTGCCATAGGGTAAGAACGAAAACCAGAGTAAGGATAGCCATTATTATAAAAACACTGAAGATAATGCCTATGAACTTACCGAAAATGAATTCACTTCTTGTTAATGGTTTAGAAATAAGAGTAAGTAATCTCTTGCTCTCAATCTCATCGACTACGATGATAGAAGCACTAAAAAGAGCAAGCAATAAACCGCAAATAGTGATGGTTGCAAATGCCATATCCTTTATCATTTTTATCTCTCCTCCGAAGGCAAAGAGAGTATAAAATTGTGATGTATAAATTAAAATGGCGCCGCCGATGAGAAGCATAAAGAAAGCTGGTTGCCTGACAGACTCTTTGTAGGTATTTCCAGCGAGAGCAAGAATCTTCATTATCTTTCCCCGTAAATCTTTTCTATCCAGTACTGGTAGTGCCGTTGTGATGCCACATCGTCCGGGTCTATTTCTAAATTACGCCTCCACCGTTCCAATGTTTTTCTCTGGTAGAAAACTTTTTTCTGTAAGTTTCCCTCTTTCTCTGCCCGAGTTGCTAATCTTTCAAAGACATGAGCAATAACTCTGCCTGCATTGATATTATCCTTATCTACTTCGACTGCTCTTTCAAGCCAATAGAGAGCCATGTAAAGATGGTCTCTTCCTTCTTTCTGAAGCTGCCTCCGGTGAAAAGGGGCATCAGGATGCGGAACTATTTCTCCACCGATGCGATCAAAATAGAACCAGCCCAATTCAAATGGGAGAATAAAACTTCCTGGATTTCTTTTAATTCCTTCTTCCAGATCAGAGATGCCTGCTTGAACCCATTTCCATTTTTCTTCTACCGTGTCCACCTGAATGGCAATATTATACGCCATATTCCAGGAGCTAAATGACCATACGATATCAAAGCGCGGCTGAAGAGTCTGTATTATTTCATAAAGAGCTACCAGCTCCAAATAATCCTTTTCTATCCATTGAAGCCTCATTGCCCTTACCCAGAGAATGTTTACAGCAATTCCACGAAAACCACCTAAAAGCAAAGTTCCCCAGACATCGCCGGGCGTTGTCGCTTCAAATATTTCAGCCTCAACAAGCTTTTCCTCTACTCGCAACCGATTTATTCTTTCTTGTAAAGGAAAGAGTAAAGCAAAGAGAGTGATAAGTAAAAGATAAAATGCTACTTTCTTCATAAACATTCAGTGAAAGCCGTCCAATTTTAGGCACAGAGGCACAGAGTTTAATAGTAGAGCATTTTTCTTTGTGTCTTGTCTTTATTCTTTGCGCCTTTGCCACTTTGCGCCTTTCAGTCAACGGAGTTGACTGAGTATTTACCTTTCTTCATAATGTTAACTGAATTGTCTGTATTTAAAAGTGAGAGAGGCAATTACAAAGCTAATCAAGATATAAATAAGGGCATGGGAAAACGCATTCTGAAATACATAAAAAGGAATGCTTATCTGATTAATGACAAAGTCAGAAGCGCTAAATATTCGAAAGTCGGGAAAAACTCTGGCAAATAACTCCATAGAAGCATGAAACATCCTTTCCCACAAGCTTAGCTTAATTTCCTCCCCTCTAATAGCCATAAGTCTGACTATGTCATCTATTAGTTCATCCATGTGACCAACAAAGAATATGGTGAGAGATAAAATAGCGCTCACCGAAAAAGATAAAAAGGCAGTTCCCATTACGGTTATAAAAACCATTAAGGTAAGTCCAAAGAAAAGCATCGTGACTGCCTTAAGGAAGTTTAAACCAATGCTCTCTCCAATAAAACGGGCAAAAATCATGCAAAGCACTGCCATTATAAATAGCATCAGGGCAATAACAGAAGTAACTCCCATTGCTTTTCCAAGAAGAAATCCCCAGCGGCTGATTGGTTTTGTCATTGTGGTGTAAATCTGCTTATTTTCTACTTCCTTAGGAAGGGAGGTAGCTGTAAGAAAAACAGCTGATATGAGTCCAAAAAGGGTCATTCCCGCAAATGAGAGCCGCACCATGAGTTTAATGCGATCTTCCGGGCTGATGACCTCTATAAATAGCGAGTAGACCATTAAAATTGAGAAAAAGAGTCCAACAACGAAGAAAATCTTTTTTCGTGTAGCTTCTTTGAAAGTATATTTAGCAATGCCGATAATTCTCAATTCTTGTCTACCTCTTTAATCGTTTTTATGAAAAGCTCTTCCATCGTTTCCGTTGGGTGATTTATTTCAATTACCTCGCTCTCTTTACTTAAAACAGTTTTTATTCTGCTTAAGGCTTCCTCAGGTGGGTTTTTTATACTAAATTGGACAATGTCTTTAATAGCGAGAAGGTCATTCACGGCTCCTATTTTAATTAAGTTTCCCTTGTGGAGGATGGCGACTCTATCGCATACATCTTCTACGTCAGCCAGCAGGTGAGAGCAAAGAAGAATCGTTTTACCACGACGTTTAAGGTCAAGGACAAGGTCTTTTATCTCGCGACAGCCAATAGGGTCCATTCCGCTTGTTGGCTCATCAAGAAAAATCAATTCCGGGTCATTAATGAGAGCTTGAGCAAGTCCGATTCTTCTTGCCATGCCCTTTGAGTATTCTCCAAGTCTTCTTTTTTTTGCGTCGGCGAGCCCGGTAAGATTAATCAGTTCCTCACTTTTTTCCCGACGTTTCTTTTTGGGGATTCTAAACAGCCGACCATAAAAATCAAGAGTTTCTTCGGCATTAAGGAAACGATAAAAATAGGATTCTTCAGGAAGAAACCCTATTTTTTGGTATGTGAGCACGTCACCGGCAGGCGCGCCCAGAACCCAGGAATTGCCGTAAGTCGGGAAAAGAAGCCCGAGCAGTAACTTCACTGCCGTTGTTTTTCCAGAACCATTGGGACCCAGAAGTCCGAATATTTCTCCACGATGGATCTCAAGATTGAGCTTATTGAGGGCACGTACTCGCGGGCGTCCCCAGAAATCTTTATATACCTTAGTCAAGTCATTTGTTTTAATAGCTATTCCATTTTCATTCATGGTATAATTTTTACTTTTTAGGAATGATCAAAACCATTCCTACCTTTAATGCGTCAGGAGTAGGAAGCTGGTTGCGATTAACCTCCCAAATTTCTTCCCACCGTAGAGGCTCGCCATAAAAAGAATTTGCGATGCTCCAGAGACTATCGCCTCTCCTCACCGTGTAACGAACATAGGCCTCTGGCATTACTACCTCTTCTACAACTTCTGCTACCTCTACAACTTCTTCTATGACTACAACTTCTTCTATGACTCTAACTTCTTCTACGACTTCCTCAACTATGGGCTCAGGGCGTCTCTGCAGAGGGCATCCTGAAACGATAGTAATCATCATACCTACTGCCAGTACAATTCCTATAATCTCCAACCACTTCATATGACATTCCTCCTTTTACTTAATCACACCCAAACTTCACTTTATGTTTCTATAAACTAATACAAGTGCTTTACTTTTGCAATAGATTTTTTAAGTCCTTTTAACTTTCCAAATTGCAATTTATTCATAAATATAGTATATCAGGAAGTAGGCATCTGAGGAAAGAAAAAATTAAGGTGGAAATAGCGTGGAAGCATAGGAATTTCAATAATTGCACCAAAGGCGCTTCCGCCTAGGCGGACTTGTTGCTCTACGAGCTCATTGCTTGTTGAGCTAAAGCTCTCATTGCTTGATCATAAGGTTAAGGAGATCAAACAATGATCATAAGGTTAAAGAGATCATAACAATGATCCAAAATGACAAAGCAAAAATGACAGTAGAGCTGTCATTGCGAACCCGAACAAAGTGAGGGTGTGGCAATCTTATGAGATTCTTCGCCCTTCGGGCTCAGAATGACACTCCGTGTCATTTTAAATTTTAATCTGTAATTTTGATATTTGAATTTTGATATTTAATTTATCAAGTGCCTGGTGCACTGGTGCACTGGGTTACCCGAAGGGATAACTTGAAAATGAAGA
>CAZVBB010000053.1:0-6274 GCA_964625285.1 uncultured bacterium
CCCTGTGGAAGTGGTGCATTTCCCTTATCAATTATTAGGAACCGTATTTATGAAAATGCACCACTAGAGCATTAATGTTTTCAAAAGGTTATCGACCTTCTGGAGGCGAGGGACAGTATATAACTGCGGTGCGCTTCGCTGAAATTGCGTTGGGAGAGCAATTTGGCAAGGATGTGTATATATTTGACAAGATGAGATCTAAACGACACAGATTAATATATGATGTAGCTGGGTTAGTGTCTGAACAGGAAGCAAAACAGATTTTCAATTTTGCCCAGAAGTTTGTCAAGATTATCAATGACCATCTGAGAGAAATATGAAGTTTAAAATTCGGTTTTGTTCAGGTAATTTCAGCTATCTGGTCATTTGTTAATTCGTGCTCATTCATGTTGAGAAGATTGGAGAAATTAGACTGACACTATCAGAGATAATCCACAATGGCAAGACACAATCAAAAGTCAGGAATAAAAGGCTGGCCAGAAGGCGAAAGGCCGAGGGGCTTGTAGTTGCCCAATCATCATTTTAATTTCGTTCCTTTTGCACAAGTCCGCCTAGGCGGAAGCGCCTTTGGCGCAATTCATTGGGCTGGTAGTTGCCTGATCTATCGAGGTCGTCTCTAGCCCCGAGGTCGGATTCAGGGTCAGGCCTGCTACCACTTCCTTGACCCCAAATTTACTTTGTTTATAGAAGAGATTGAAAATAGATTGTCAAGATGAAAGATTTGACCCCATTTGACAATTCGGAGAAATAGATGTTTCTGATTTGGATATAAAGGCGCTATGAGTAAAATAATTCTATCTAAGAAGTCCAGAATGAAAGAAATAGTTCCGCAAGAAATAATCCAACAAAAGATTTTTCTTATGCGTGGGCATAAGGTAATGCTGGATAAAGACTTAGCAGAATTGTATAAGGTAGAGACAAAGCAATTGAAAAGGCAAGTTAGAAGAAATACGGCAAGATTTCCTGATGATTTTATGTTTGAACTGACAGGCAAAGAATATAGAGATTTTTTAAGGTGCCAATTTGGCACCTTAAAAAGAGGCAAACATTCAAAATACCCTCCCTATGCATTTACAGAACAAGGTGTCGCTATGCTTTCAAGTGTTCTTAATAGTGAAAGGGCTATTCTGGTAAATATTGCAATCATGCGAACATTTGTGAAACTGAGAGAAATTCTCTCGACCCATAAAGAACTGGCTCATAAATTAAGTCAACTTGAAAGAAGAATCGAAAAGCATGACGAAGAAATAAAAACTATTTTTGATGCAATTCGCCAGTTGATGGCACCACCTAAAAAGTCACATAGACCGATTGGTTTTCATGCCTAAACAGGTAAATGAAAGAATACACAGAAGACAAATTAATAGAACAGCCAGAGAGGCTCCCCGAAGAAGAAGTCTATGGGGCAGGTCGCCCTCTAACGGGATAAATTTTGACTTGTGACTTCGCAAATTCTAAAGGATATCACAGTCCTTAAAAGAGAAGAAAAACAAGTATTTGATAGAATAGAAAACATTCTAAAATAGTTGTTTGTAATAAAATCTAACAAGTGTTTGACACAATACCTTACCTATGGTACCTTTAAACCAAAGGGAGGTAGAGAAATGGATAAATTTTATGAGAGGTTGGGAGAAAGGGTTAAGAAACTAAGAGAAGAAGCGAGGTTTTCTCAAGAAAGGCTTTCCCAACTACTAAAGATAAGCAGGGTCTCTATTTCGCAAATAGAGAATGGCGAAAGAAAGATAGGGGCAGAAGAGATTGCTGAAATTGCTAAGATATTTAATGTTTCTCCAGATATCCTTTTAGATTTTAAAAAGGACATTAAAGTGATTTTAGAAAAAAAGATAGATAAAAAGCATAAGAAGGCTAAAAAAGAGATAAGGATAAGTGTTCCTCAAAAAAATGCAGAGAAATTTAAAGAGGTTCTGCTTTATATTTTAAACAAAATAGGCTCAAAGCCAAATATAGGAGAATCAGTTTTATACAAGCTTCTTTATTTCATTGATTTCAACTATTATGAAAAATATGAAGAGCAGCTTATCGGAGCTACCTACATTAAAAATCATTATGGTCCGACACCTATAGAGTTTATTAAAATAGTAGAGGATATGGAAGGAAAAGATTTGATAAGGGTTCAAGGTTCATATTTCCAATATCCTCAAACCAAGTATCTCCCTTTAAGAACTCCTGACATGGCTAAAATTAATGTTAACGGGAATGAGCAAGATTTAATTGATAACGTTTTGAATACTCTGTCGAATATGAACGCGACGCAGATAAGTGATTATTCACATAATGATGTTCCTTGGCTGGTACATAAAGACGGTGATGTCATAAGCTATGAAAGTGTTTTTTATCGTGCCCAAAATTATTCAGTAAGAACTTATGATGATAAGCTTTAGCGAAACAGATGAATTTAAAAAAGATTTCAAATGGTTATCAAGGAAATATAGGTCATTACCAGACGATTTACTTGAGTTCAAAAAAGTAGTCACCGAGATTCCACTTGGTACCAGCAAACATTTTGTTCCACTTCATATTCAAGGAACTATCACAATTATTAAGGCTCGCTATTTTGTAGATATTTGAAAGGAGAATCTTTAAGAATAATTTATGCCTATCATAAAGATAGACAACTTGTTGAATTTATAGAATTGTATTCCAAAGGCAATAAAGAGAATGAGGATAGAAGAAGGATAAAGAAGTATAACGGGAAATCCTAATTGGCAAATAAAAAAATTGGGAGAAAATTATGGAAAAGAAGAATAAAAAGTTATTGAAAGAATAATTTGTCAAAGAAAGTGTAAAAAAGTATCTGGAAAAATGCGGGTTTGATATCCTAAAGATACATAAAAGCAGAAGAGTTTTAATCGGTAAATTTCCTTGACATTTCCCGTATAATAATTGTAAATACTCTAGTAGAACACCGTTGGCTGATAAATACTTGAGTGAAGTCTGTATCGTTATCGATGTAGTAGCTGAGCTTGCTCGGCATTAAAGGCAAAGCAAGCTTTGCCACTACAAATAATGACGGGGTTTACTGAATACTTACATGTGGGTTAATATAAGGCCTAAGAGAAATTCGTTAGAATATCCTTAGGTGGTTTTTTTTCTTGAAAGAGATATTTTAGAGGGGAAAAAATGCGTAAAATGGGTGTTAAATTAACAGTTAGTTTCCTTAGAGAGGGTAATAAATTTATTGCTTATTCTCCGGCATTAGACATTTCTACATGCGGTAACTCTTTTGAGGAAGCCAAGAGAAACTTTGAGGAATTGGTTACTATATTTGTAGATGAACTGGTAAGAATGGGTATACTGGAGTCTGTTTTAACTGAATGTGGATGGAAAAGAGCTTCAAGGCCGAAACCGCATTGGGTCCCCCCCGTTTATATAGCTACTACACAAGAAGAAGTCCAAATACCCATTAGGACATAAAAGTTGGCAAAATTAAGCCCACTGCATTATCGTCAATTCGAAAAATTTCTGCTATATGTAGGATGTAAATTTTCACGTCAGAAGGATGGACATAGAATCTACCATAGAAGCGACCTTAAACGACCAATCGTTATTCCTGCCGATAGTGCAATTCCAGTATTTATAATTCGCAATAACTTAAGATTACTTAAAATCACTACTCAAGAGTATCTGCAAATATTGAATTCCTTTTAAGTAGTGGGGAAGTGGGATAAATCTTCTCTGAAAGTTGTCAATTCATAGTCTCTAATTAATTCCACGAATAGGGAAAGATAGCAGAGAATTCGATTAAAGAAGGAAGATTTAAGAGAATAAATTGGTGGTAAAAATGCAAACAGTCACTGAGAAGAGAAAAGAGATTTTAGAGAAGGAATTGAAACGGATTGTGGGTGCAATCATTAAAGGATATTCGCCTGAGAAGATAATTCTTTTTGGTTCCCTAGCAGGTGGTCATGTGCATGAATGGAGCGATATAGACCTTGTGATTGTTAAAGAAACGAAGGAAAGGCTTATCGAAAGGCTTCATAAAGTTCACCTAATGGCTGCTCCTAATATAGGCGTAAACTTTATTGTTTATACTCCCAGGGAAGTTAAGAGAATGATTGAACAGAACCATTATTTTTTCACCGATGAAATCTTGAAGAAAGGAAGGGTACTCTATGAAAGAGATAAATAATTGGTTTGCATTTGCAAAAGATGACCTTAAAATGGCCGAGGTTGCTCTAAAAGAAAAGATATATAATCAGACTTGTTTTCATTCCCAACAAGGCGTAGAGAAGACATTAAAGGGTTTTCTGAAAACCAAGGTAAGAAGTGTGCCGAAGACCCATTTTCTGGATGAATTGTTGAATCTATGCATTGAGATTGATAGAGAATTTCAAACGTTAAGAGAGAAATGTTCTATTTTAGATGACTATTATATCCCTACCAGATATCCAGATGCCTTACCCGGGATGCTTCCTGAAGGTCTTCCTCAAGTAAAAGATGCTACGGAAGCCCTATCCTTTTTAAAAGAAATAATAACGTTTGTAAACGAAAGGCTAAAGAGTTAATTCTTAGGGACGGCGACTATTCTGCGCGAAAGGTGGCAGGTCCTGATAGATAGACTTCGTCATCCAACGGGGCAAGCGGGATAAATTTTGACTTGCGACTTTTAGCTAAGGGAAGGGTGCCAGTCTGGGTAAATCAGTATCCAGAGGATTCAGGACGATGAAGAGAGTTGAGGAGATAAGGAGTGATAGTTATGAATGAGAAGGACAGAGCGTTAATATTAGAATTTAAGAGAAGGCTTCCATTAAATATGAAACATCATTTAAGGCGGATTATCGTTTTTGGCTCAAGAATAAGAGGTGAGGCAACAGGAGATTCTGATCTTGATGTTATTGCCTTGGTAGATGATAAAACTCCTGAGACTGAAAAAAAACTTGAGGATATTATTTACCAAGTTATGTGGGACCATGATTTTAAACCGATTATATCCCTTAAAGTACTTGCGGAGGCGCAATTTTATCATGCTATTAAAAAAGGATTTTCTTTTTATAAAAATGTTGAGAGAGAAGGAGTTTCTGTATGACCGAAGAGGTTAAAAAGCTTATCGGGAAGGCGGAACATGTGGATATTATTTTGCCAAATCAGGGAAGATCGATCCTAAATTCCACAGGATGCTTATAGATGCCAGAAAGATCAGGGAAATTGCTGATTACGATATTCAAGAAGAGGTTGTTGAGCCGGTTGCATCTCTTAAGATTGAGGAGGGAAAGGCCTTTTTGGTAGCTATCAAAAGTTTTCTTGGAATTCTATAGTCATACCTGCTTAGCCTTGAACTTCTTGAAAAGGTATATTATGTGGTTAGGTGGTTAGAGGGTCAAGTCTTGAATTGTGCAGGAGCGAGAGAAGGTCGGTTTTTAAAAAGTTGAAAAGGAAAGATGACTAAGGTAGAAAAGATTAGACTGGAAACTCCACTTACCGTGGAGATAGTAAAAAGTCTTAAGGCAGGAGATAATGTCCTTCTTAGTGGTGATATCTTTACAGCAAGAGATGCTGCTCACAAGAGACTGGTAGAGGCTATTTTTAGGGGCATTGAGGCTCCTCTTCCACTCAAGGACCAGATAATTTATTACACTGGCCCAACTCCGGCTCCTCCAGGGCGCCCCATAGGCTCCTGCGGGCCCACCACAAGCTCACGAATGGATAGCTTTACCCCTGCGCTATTAGCAAAGGGATTGCGCGGTATGATTGGAAAAGGAGACAGGTCCCGGGAAGTAGTTGAGGCAATGAAGAAATTTTCAGCCGTATATTTTATTGCAACAGGAGGAGCAGGGGCACTAATTTCTCAGTACGTTAAAGAAGCAAAAGTCATTGCTTACCCTGACCTGGGACCTGAGGCAATCTATCACCTTAAGGTAATAGAATTTCCAATTATCGTTGGAATTGACTTTCAGGGCAAAAACGTTTATCATAGTGTTTCGTTAACTAAATAACGGTTACATTCAACTTGTAAATGTAAATATTAAAAATCAAAATTGCACCTGTGGTGCAATTTTACACTTTGATTTTTGCATTAAACCCTTATTTAGTTTACAGAGCATCATAAAGAAGAACTTGGAGAGCTAAAGAGTGGTAACTGATATTGTTCTGGCAACAAAAAACGAAGGGAAGGCAAGAGAAATAAGAGATATCTTAAAAGGAATTAAAGTAAAATTCCTTTCAATGAAAGATTTTCCTGACTTGCCTGTGCTAAAGGAAGAAGGAGCAAGCTTCATTGAGAATGCTCTTTCCAAAGCAAGGAAGGTGGCAAAAC
>CAZVBB010000054.1:0-6265 GCA_964625285.1 uncultured bacterium
GGCTTCCAAAGGAGCGCCAGGTGGGTCAATCCGGAAAAACAGTTAAACCAAAACTTTACTTTGCCGTTGGCATCAGTGGCAGCTTTCAGCATGTCTCTGGCATGCGAGGCGCCGGGCTCGTAGTAGCCATTAATAAGGATGCCGGAGCGCCCATCTTTAGCGTAGCGAACTACGGCATCGTTGGTGACCTTTTCAAGGTTATACCGGCACTGAACAATAAAGTGAAAGAGACAAAGAGCTAAGGGCAGAGGGCATAGAGTAGAGGGTAGAGAGTATGGACACTTGTCAACTTGTAAACTGGTGCTCTGGTGCTCTATATATCTTTTTGAGCTGAAAATATGTTTTTACCGGGTCGGACCTGCACAGTCTGGTGCTCTGGTGCACTAGATATCTTTTTGAGCTGAAAACATGAAGAAAAAAATAGGAGTTTATGTATGCCACTGCGGGGTAAACATTTCCGCCACGGTGGACATAGAGAAAGTATGTAGCTTTGCCAGTGGACTCCCGGGAGTAGCTGTTGCCAAAGACTATACTTACCTCTGTTCTGACCCTGGACAGGAGCTTATAAAAAAGGACATCCAGGAATTAGGGTTGGAGAGAGTTGTAGTTGCTGCCTGCTCTCCGAGGATGCACGAGCAAACCTTCAGAGGCACATGTGAAGATGCAGGGGTAAATCCTTACTGCCTGGAGATAGCCAATATAAGAGAGCAGTGCTCATGGGTACACAAAGAAAAGGATAAAGCTACCCGAAAGGCAGAGGCTCTAATCTCAGCTTCAGTAGCCAAGGCATCACTGCTTAAGCCACTAAGTGAAAAAGAAGTAGATGTAATACCAAAAGCGCTGGTGATAGGGGGAGGTATATCCGGCATCCAGTCATCTCTGGATATTGCCGATGCCGGCTTCCAGGTTTATTTAGTAGAGAAAGACCCGAGTGTTGGCGGGCATATGGCTCAGCTTGATAAGACTTTTCCTACTCTGGACTGCTCTGCCTGTATCCTGACTCCGAAAATGGTTGATGTATCCCGACATCCAAATATTGAACTCTTAACATATTGCGAAGTTCTTAGCGTAGATGGTTTTATAGGCAACTTTAAGGTAAAGGTGAGAAAAAAGCCACGCTATGTAAATATTAACAAATGTAATGGTTGTGGAGCTTGCGCGGAGGCCTGCCTGCTTAAAGGAAGAATTGCCAGCGAGTTTGAGGTAGGAATGGGCAAGAGAGGGGCAATATACGTTCCATTTCCTCAGGCAGTGCCATCTACCTACACCATAGACCCTGAGAAATGTATCTTCCTGAAAAAAGGAAAGTGCGGAAAATCCCCTGCGTGCAAAGCTGCCTGTGGCCCCGAGGCAATTGATTTTGAACAGAAAGAAGAAGTCATTGAGCTTGAAGTAGGTACAATTATTGTAGCCACAGGCTTTGATGTTTTCTCCGCTGGGGAGAAGCCTGAATACGGCTATGATGCCTACTCAAACGTTATTACGGGCATGGAGTTTGAGAGACTTTCCTCAGCCAGTGGTCCAACATTTGGAAAGATAAAAATAGACGGGAAAGAGCCTCAGAATGTTGTCTTCATTCAATGCGTGGGTTCGCGAGACAAGGAGCTTGGAAATGCCTACTGCTCCAGAGTCTGCTGTATGTACACTGCAAAACAGGCACATCTTGTGAGAGAAAAGCTCCCGAATGCCAACATCACTGTCTTCTACATAGATGTGAGAGCCTTTGGCAAAGGATTTGAAGAGTTCTATGACCGCGTGAAGGAGGAAGGAATCATCTACAGGCGGGGAAATGCATCCGAGGTCTATCGTAGGGGAGAAAAGCTCATCGTAAGGGCTGAGGACACCCTAATGGGTGAAACATTGGAGGTAGAGGCAGATCTGGTAGTTTTAGCCACAGGTCTGGTGCAAAGAGATGTAGGTGAACTAAAAAATGCACTCAGACTTTCTCAGTCATCAGATAGATTCTTTTTAGAGGCACATCCCAAGCTGCGCCCAATGGAAACGGCTACTGCCGGAGTGTATCTGGCCGGCTGCTGTCAGGGACCAAAGGATATCCCCGACTCAGTTGCCCATGCAAGTGGAGCCGCTGCAAAAGCCATTGTGCCGCTTGCAACCGGAAAAGTGAAGATAGACCCACTAGTTTCTTTCGTTGATGAAAGCATCTGCAGGGGATGTGGAAACTGCGTAACTACCTGTCCATACGATGCCATTGAGCTGAAAGAGATAATTCAGAATGGATACCCCGTGGAAGTAGCGTTTGTGAATGATGTGCTATGTAAGGGTTGTGGTGCCTGTGCCGCAAGCTGTTTTTCAGGTGCCATTCAACAGAAGTCATTTACAGATGAGCAGATTCTCTCTCAAATTACTGCGCTTGGAGTAGAGTAAGAAATATGAGCGAAAACTTTGAACCAAATATAGTTGCATTCCTTTGTAACTGGTGCTCCTATGCAGGAGCTGACTTAGCAGGAACGGCAAGAACTTCCTATCCCTCAAATGTAAAGGTTATCAGGGTTATGTGTAGCGGGAGGATGAATCCAGCTTTCGTTATAAATGCACTTCAACAGGGTGCAGATGGAGTGCTTGTTTCTGGATGCCATCCTGGGGAATGCCACTACATGGAAGGCAACTACATTGCCAGGAGAAGATTTATTCTTATAAGGAAGTTGATGGAGTATATTGGAATAGAGCCTGAGAGATTCAGAGTAAGCTGGGTTTCTGCCTCCGAAGGAGAAAAATTCAAAAATGTGATAGCTGAGATAACTGAAGACATTAGAAAAATAGGTCCAATGAAGCAACTTAGGAGAGAAACTTGAAAAACTTATCAAAGATAAAGGATGAGGTAAGAAAAGCCCTTGAACGTGGCGATGTCAAGTATGTTCTTGGGTATGCTCAGGGCTATGGCGCGAGGGTTTCTCCGTTCTTTGCCCGGACTGTAGAAGATACGGAGAAACTTATATTTTCTCCGTTGTGCGCCAACAATTTAACAACCTATCTTACCTTACAGGAAAAACCAGCCCTGCCAAAGGGAGCAACGCCTGATAAACGCAAAATTGCTCTGTTTGTAAAGGGGTGTGACTCGAGAGCACTTATTCAACTCATCGCTGAAGGAGGAATATCCCGGGATGAGTTGGTGATTTTAGGAGTGCCCTGCGGAGGAACCGTTGACATCGAAAAATTAGAGGCAAAATTTCCTATAAGCTTCAAAATAGATGTTGCCGAAGAAGGAGAGAAGTTCATCGTAAGTGCTGATGGAGAAAAGCAAGAGATTCCCAAGGAAGAGCTCCTCCTCCAAAAGTGCAGCTTGTGTGAGTACCCAAATCCATTGATATACGATGTACTTCTTGGAGAAGAAAAAGAAAAAAAGGCAAAGAATTACCAGAGCATCTCTACATTTGAAAAAAAGTCGCCCAATGAGAAGTGGGCATACTGGGAAGACAAATTTGCTCGGTGCATCAGATGTTATGCCTGCAGGAACATCTGCCCTCTTTGCTACTGTGATAGTTGTATTCTTGATAAATTATCTCCACAATGGATTAGGCGCTCCGTAAACCTCTCTGAGAACACCGTATTCCAACTTTTGAGAACGTTTCACCTAGCCGGAAGATGCATCGGCTGTGGGGAGTGCGAGAGAGCCTGTCCGATGGGCATACCCCTCGGAGAGCTGAACACGAAGTTAGAAAAAGATGTTCGGGAGCTCTTTGCCTATGAGCCTGGCATTGATATGGAGGGGAAGTCTCTCCTGTCCCAGTTTAAGCCGGAGGACAAGGAAGACTTCATATTATGAAAAGGGTTAAAGGGGTCAAGAGGCATAGGGCAGAGGGCATAGAGTAGAGAGTAGAGGGTAGAGAGTAGAGAGTAGAGGGTAGAGAGTAGAGAGTAGAGGACACTTATTAACTTGGTGATTGGTGATTGGTGATTGGTAATTGGTAATTTTCCTTTCCTGAACAATTTGCAATTTGCAATTTGCAATTTACAATTTGCTGGACTTGTAACTGGTGACTAGTAATTAGTGACTGGAGATTTGCTACTTATGACTGAGTTCATTTTACCCAAGAGCAAAGCGGATGATTTCATTGGAAGACTCATTGCAAAGTGGTCTTTTTTTGCCCCCGTGAAAAAAGATTCTATTGTCTCATATCAGTTAGTTACTGACCAAAAAGATGTCTTATGGAACTTTTCCAACTCCACCACTTCCCCAAAAGGGATACTTTTCCCACAGACCGAAACTCTGTTTAAGTTTAGTAATGATAAGATCTCTAGTGGAGGTGAGCCGAAGCCTCAGGAAAAAGAAGCGGTCATCTTTGGCATTCGCCCTTGCGACGGACAGGCTTTTTCAATATTGGACCACCTCTTTAAATGGGATTACCAGGACCCATATTACTTAGAGCAGCGAGAGCGCACGGTGCTGGTGGGGTTCTCTTGCCATGAGCCAGCCAGTAATTGCTTCTGTACATCACTCTCGGGAGGACCCTCATCAAAAGAAGGGCTGGATATGTTACTTACAGACCTTGGTGACAGATACTATCTTGAAGTGCTTACAGACAAAGGGAAAAAACTACTTGATGAGAACCGTGAGCTCTTTGCGCTTGCAACAGACTCTGATACTAAAGAAAAAAACTCCCTATCCAAAGAAATAGAGAGCAAGTTCAAGAGGAAGGTATTGAATTGTGATGAGTTGCAGGAAAAAATGGGCGAGGTCGCTGAACACGAGCTCTGGAAGGAGACTTCTTCGAGATGTCTTGGATGTGGAATATGCACATACCTTTGCCCAACTTGTCATTGTTTTGACATGCAGGATGAAGTAACCGATGGGAAAGGCAGGAGAGTCAGGATATGGGATTCGTGTATGTTTAAGGAATACGCTCTGCATGCCTCAGGAGAAAACCCCATGCCCACCAGAGTTGAAAAATTTAAGAATCGGCTCTATCACAAGTTCAAATATTACCCTGACAATTTTAAGGTTACTGCCTGTGTAGGATGCGGGCGATGCATCAATAAATGTCCAGCCAACTTGGACCTCATTGATATACTCACAAATATAGGAAAAATTGAGAAAAGGATTCAAGGTCCAGAGGTTCAGGGTTCAAAGGTTAAGAAAATTCAGAACGGTGAACCCGGAACCCAGAACAGTGAACGCTGAACAGTGAACTGAATTTCAATCAAAATTCAAAGTGGGCAAATAAATGGAAAATCCATACATACCTTATTTAGCTGTTATCACCGACATCAGAGATGAAACTGTAGGTGAAAGGGCAATAAAAACATTCAGGATAGCATTTCAAGAGAGTCATGTTTCAAAAAATTTTACCTACAAACCGGGGCAGTGCGCAATGTTGGGTATTCTCGGTAAGGGAGAGTCTATGATTTCAATCAACTCTCTGTCAAACGAGGATTATCTTCAGTTCAGCGTTATGAAGATGGGGAAGGTTACATCGCAACTCCACGAATGTGAGGTGGGAGATACCGTAACCGTGAGGGGCCCCTATGGAAATGGCTTCCCCATTGAGGATTGGAAGGGAAAAAACGTAATATCAATAGGTGGCGGCATTGGCCAGGCACCGCTTCGTCCGATTATAAACTATATTCTCAATAGAGGAGAGCAGTATGGAAAACTCACCCTTATCTATGGTGCTCGTACGGCTTCTGACCTCTGCTTCAAAGAAGAGCTCTCTTTGCTAAAAAAACACAAGGGGTTGAGTGTCTATCTGTCCATTGATAGAGGAGAAGATGGGTGGAAAGAGTTTATTGGATTTGTACCGGACAATCTATTAGCAGTTCACCCTTCGCCGGAGAATGCCATCGCCGTAACCTGTGGACCGCCAATAATGATTAAGTTCGTGATTGCAAACCTGTTAAAGTTAGGTTTCCGAGACGAACAGATATTTACAACCATTGAGAACAGGATGAAATGCGGCATGGGAAAGTGCGGTCGATGTAACGTGGGTAACTTGTATGCCTGCAAAGACGGGCCTGTTTTTTCCTACGCCACTTTGAAGGGCTTGTTAGATTAGAATAATAAATGGGAAAACCCGAAACTCAAAATCTACTGAAAGTTGTCCTGAGCCCTTTGCTTCGTGTCATTTTGAGGGAGCCCCTCTCCTTCCTGTCATTCTGAGCCTCTTCGCTCCCTGTCATCCTGACCCTGAATCCTTCGCTTGCTGTCATTCTGAGCGGAGCGAAGAATCTCGCCACGCTCAGGACAGGCTCCGTGAAGGGGAAGAATCTGACTGCTCTGCAGTCATCCTGAGCGAAGCGAAGGATCTTA
>CAZVBB010000055.1:0-6211 GCA_964625285.1 uncultured bacterium
CAACACAGTCGGTAGATAATTTTTGCAGAGTTGTTAGCAGGGCAGTAGCAATAGCCGGAGAGGTAAGGGCTTTTAATACGATATGTGAGGCGATGCAATCTCGACAGGAGGAGACTGCTGCATTATCTCGGGAGGTTGACCTTATGTTTGTTGTAGGTGGATTGGAGAGCGCCAACACGCGGAGACTTTCCCAGATTAGCCGAGAAGCGGGCTGTCAAACGTATCAGATAGAAGAAGCTGCTGAGATTGAGTATAGTTGGCTTAATGAAAAGAAAAGAATAGGAGTAAGTGCAGGAGCGTCAACTCCTGACTGGATAATTGAAGAAGTCTTAGATAAATTAAGACACTAATTAATCAGTTCACGGTTTATACAGTTCACGGTTTACGGTTCACAGTTCACGGTTCACAGTGATGAGAGGAGAAGGATTTTTTATCATGGTTGAAGAAGTTAAATTGGATGAAGTGGAAATGGCAAGTCTTTATGAAAAGACGCTCGGAAATATTGCTGAAGGAGAGATTCTTAAAGGAAAAGTGGTCAAGATAAGCAGTGCGGATGTTCTTATTGATATCGGTTTCAAATCAGAAGGAGCTGTTCCCATCAGAGAATTTGGCGATAAGCCGGAGATAAAGGTTGGGGACGAGGTTAATGTTTTGGTTGAGAAAATGGAGGACAAGAACGGCTGTCTCATTCTTTCAAAATGGAAGGCTGACCAGCTTGAAGGATGGGAACATGTAACTCAATCTTTTGAAAAAGGCGAGATTATTGAAGGGACCGTGAGCAAGCAAATCAAGGGAGGATTTAATGTGGATATTGGAGTTGAGGCATTTCTCCCGTCTTCTCAAGTACAATCTCGTCTATCATCAGGTCTCAGTCGGCTTGTTGGGAAGAAACTTTCATTTAAGATTATCAGTCTTAACAGGGCTCAGCGAAATGTCATTGTTTCTTCCAGGGTAGTTAAGGAAGAAGCAGAGAAAAAAGCAAAGGATAAGCTCCTTGCCGAGTTGGAGGTGAATCAACTGCGTCGCGGCAAAGTAAGAGGCATTACTAATTTTGGTGCTTTTATTGATATGGGAGGACTTGATGGGCTCCTGCATATAACAGACATGTCATGGGATCGTACTTCTCACCCATCAGAAATAGTTGCCGTTGGAGATGAAATAGAAGTAGTAGTTCTTGATTTTGATAAAGAAAAAAAGAGGGTCTCCTTGGGATTAAAACAAAAGACGGAGGATCCATGGCACAAGATAGAGGAAAAATACCCTATCGGATCAACAGCAAAGGGCAAGGTCGTCAACATTACTCCATATGGGAGTTTTGTCAGGCTTGAGGAGGGAATAGAGGGACTCCTGCATATATCAGAGATGTCCTGGACAAAACGTATCAATCATCCTTCAGAAATGCTGGCAATGGGAGAAATGGTAGCTGTTGTGATTTTAGACATCAATAAAGAAGAGAAAAAAATCTCTCTGGGAATGAAACAATTAGAGTCTAATCCATGGAAAACCATAGAGGAGAAATATCCAGTAGGAACTATACTTGAAGGAAAAATTCGCAATCTTACAGATTATGGAGCCTTCATTGAACTTGATGGAGGACTTGATGGACTGATTCATATCTCGGATCTTTCCTGGAGTAAAAAGATAGAGCATCCATCTGAGATTGTAGAAAAGGGCAAAAATGTAAAGGTTATAGTGCTTGAGGTTAGCTCTGAACGAAAGAAGATTTCTCTTGGACTGAAGCAGCTTACTCCTGACCCGTGGCTAACTGTTAATGAGAAATACAAGATAGGTGATATTGTCTCAGGGGAGATTACCAAAGTAACTGACTTTGGGATGTTTATTAAACTGGAGGATGGTATTGAGGGATTAGTTCATAATTCAGAACTGTCTGCTGGAACTGCCTCATCTTCTAATGCAATTTCCGTTGGCAATGTGGTAAAAGCCAGAGTTTTGAAGGTGAGCTTAGAAGAGAGAAAAATTGGGCTGAGCCTTAAAGATGTGAAAGAAGAAAATTAAATAGGTGTCTGTCACTTTGTATCACTTAAATGTAAATATTAAAAATCAAAATTGCGCCAAAGGCGCTCATCGCTTGTTCAAGTGGAATAAGATTAGAACGATGATTCAAAATGACAATGTAAAATTCAAAATGTTAAATCCGTTGTAAGAGGATTTGTTTTTAAGTTTTGCATTTTGATTTGTAATTTTAATTTTTACACTTTGATTTTTGCATTAAATCCTTATTTAGTTTACAGAGCACTATTTAATCATTAATTATAGCTTACCTTTATCAGGCAGAGTCCGTGTGGCGGAAGGGTAGGTCCAGCCTGACGGCGGTCGCGAGCAAGTAGTATCTTCTGTAGTTCCTGAGTAGAAATTTTTCCCCTGCCAATGTCAAGGAGCGTTCCACTAATAATTCGTGCCATATTGTGAAGAAAATAATTAGCTTCTATGTCAATATAAACGAGGGCTCCTCTTTTTTTTACCTGAAGGCGGAAGAGCTGGCATATTCGTTTTTCCCTTGTCTCAGCAGAGGCACAAAATGAGGAAAAATTGTGCCTTCCAATGAGTATTTTTGCTCCTTCTCTCATTTTTATTAAGTCAAGATGTTGTGGAAAGAAATAAACGTGGTTCTTCAATAGTGGTGATGGGCAAGAGCTGTTTAAAATTGTGTAGCGATATAGCTTTTGCTTTGCTAAGTGACGTGCCTGAAAAGAGCTTTTCACTTTTATACAACTCCTTATTGCTATGCTGCGAGAGAGAGCGCTGTTAAGTCCTGACATTAAGCCCTTAGGAGGAATAATACTCTTCGTTTTGAAGTTAGCAACCTGTCCTTTGGCATGAACGCCGGCGTCTGTTCTGCTGGCTGCAATAAGTTTTATTTTTTCATGGAGAATGCTCTCCAGTGCTTTCTCCAGTTCTCCCTGTACTGTGGGTAATCCCGGCTGAATCTGCCAGCCGTGATAATCTGTTCCATCATATTCAATTATCAATTTAATGTTATGCATAAATTCTTCTTGTCAACTTCAAATCACAATTAAGTGATTATATCAAAGTGGTCTCTCCAATTTCAATAAAAGTTTGACATCAACTGATTTAGCTGGCATGAATAAAAGGGAAATGAAAAAGGCTTGAAGACTGAAGGCAGGAAGGCATAGAGCAAATGAAAAATGAAAAGTGCAAAATGAAAAATGATTCAAGAGTTCAGGGGTTCAGAGGTTCAGAACCCAGAACGGTGAACCCGGAACCCTGAACGGTGGACTAGTGACTGGCGTTCTGGTGCTCTTGAAAAGATGGAAAAAACGATAAATAAAGTGATGGATATAAAATATACTGAGAGACAACAGAAGCTCGTCTGGTCTGCAATATACCGATTTCCTGCAATTTTTGTATTAGCTTTAGGGCTGGTTTTATTTTTTTACCTTGGCTTGCTCATTTATCCGCGTCTAGCTATCGTAGTAGTTTTTCTATATCTTTTAGCTAACTGTGGGGCATATCACTTTTTCAGGAAAAGAAGGAAAAAATTGTATCTAAATATAGTTGCCAAAATGACTATCATGATGGATATTAGCGCCTTTACTATTTTGACATACCTAACAGGGGGAGTGCTCAGCCCATTCATCTTTGGTTGTGTAGTTCTGGTTTCAGTGGTTGCTCTTCATGCCAATTACAGATTAAGTATAGTAACGGCGATATTGTCATTGATATTCTATAGCACCATTCTTGGGCTAACATACTTTGAGGTGATTCCCTACTTTGGTCCGGAAATAATGGTAGGAGATACGCGTATTTTTCAGAGTGTTCCACACATTGTGATAAGTGTTGTTGTTTTGACATTACTTATGGGTTTAATCTCATATTCTACCGGTAACGTAGCAGACAAGATAAAGGTAAAAGAGCGAGAGTTTGAGAAGCTCAGTGTAGACCTCTCTGCTCTGCACGATATAGGTATGAAGGTTTCTGGCTCTCTGAAAATAGATGAGATATTGAACTCAATGCTGGAGGGTATTGCTAATAAACTTGGATATCCTAAGTTAAAGCTTTTTCTTGCTATGGGTGAAAAGCTTCAAGAAAAGACCTATCCCTCCAATGAGAACAAGACCGACTGGCAGGTAGATGAAAAAGCGCTCAACAAGGTGATTGAGGAGAGAAATCCTTTAGTTAAGATTAGTCCCCTATCAAATAAAAAGAACTTTCTGCAGAAGAAGATCCTCAGGAGAAAAGACCATTACAGCGTTCACCTTTTTAGTCCACTGATAGTCAAAGATGAACTTGAAGGAGTGGTTGCAGTAGAAATGGATATGGTTGGTCAGCCAGAGCCCTCTATGATACGTACTCTGGAGACTCTGACTCATCAGGTTTCTGCAGTACTGGAAAATGCTCAATTATATGAAAAAATCGAGCTCCTTTCCATAACTGATGGATTAACGGGACTCTTTAACCGTCGTCATTTCAGGACAAAGTTAACTGAGGATATAATCCGCGCCAGGCGGTATAATTACTTACTGTCTCTGGTTATGATTGACATAGACCATTTCAAAAAAATAAATGATACCTATGGTCACCCTCAGGGAGATATTATACTAAAAGAGATAGCTGAATTATTAAATAAAGATCTGCGGGCAGGAGACATAGCAGCACGCTATGGCGGGGAAGAGTTCGTAATAATGTATCCTTATATTGAACTGGATGCTGCTACTACTGCTGCTGAGCGGCTACGTAGGTTAGTAGAAAATCATCCCTTTCCCGGACAGGATAATCCGCTTAAAATAACCATCAGCTTAGGGATAGCAACATTTCCATCCCAGGGAGTGACAGATGAAGACAGCTTAATATTTGCAGCGGACAAATGCCTATACAAAGCTAAATGGGCAGGACGGAACAGGATATGTGCAGACGAATAAACCTACTTGTGCGCCAGTCGCCGCCTTAAGCGTCGCTTACCAGCAGATATGATGCTACACCATACTAGATAGCACATTATCCATGGCGTAACTATTCTTCCAGCGAACAGTTTTCTTAAGGCTCTTAGTATATGAAAAAAACCATAAAAGCGGTAGTTAATCTGATTGGTAATCTTTCCTAATTTTTCTACACTGTATCTATTCGAATAAACCCTGGCATCCTCTCCAATGTGATAGTCATTTCTTTTTTTAATTGTCTCACGCAACGGTGAGTATTTGTCAACTCTCAGCCGACACAAAGCTATTGAGTCTAATCCTATCTCCCTGGCAAATTCTGAAATGCGGAGCATGTCTTCTTCATCTTCTCCAATGTTTCCGATAATGAAATAACCATGATAGAAAATGCCAAATTTTCTTAGAGTTCGGAAAGCCTCTTTAACCTGAGATGTAGTAAATCCCTTGTTCAAGAATTTCAATGTCTCATCACAGGTTGACTCAATTCCCAATAAGAGAACCCTGAACCCTGCCTTATACATCTTGGAAAGCACATCAGGTCGCTTGGCAATATCTATTCTTGCATTTGCAATAAACTTCTTTTTTATCTTTTCTTTCAATATTAGGTCACAAATCTTTCCCATCCTATCCATATCATGGGTGAGATTTTCATCAGTAAAACCGATTAAGTCTGCATTAATGGTTTTTATTTCTGCTACTACAGATTCTGGACTGCGTCCCGACCATTCTCTTTTCATTCCATAGGGATTTAGTTTAAGGGTGCAGAATTTACAGTTGAAGGGGCATCCCCGGGAACCAGAGATGGTGTCAAACTCTGTTCCAATTCCCTTAATTTTATACTTGTAGCGACGTAGCTTCCTGTCTGGATAAATTGTATCACTAATTGAGGAAGATAATCTATTCTGGTTATGAATAATTTTTCCATTTTCCCGGTAAGAGAGCCCACTTATGTTGCGAGGTGACCCACTCTCAAATAATTCTCTGATTGTCTCTTCACCATCTCCTCTTATAATTACATCTATGTTTGCATGATTATTAAATAGCTCGATGACATTTTCTGTGGCATTTCTTCCTCCAATAATAGTCATGATATGCTCAGGTGTTTTATTGAGAATCTCACAGAAAAGGTCCTCTTCGAAATCCCAGTTCTTACTGATGCAAACAAGGTCAATTTCATCGTTGATAAATTCTGTGATGGTGTCCTCAAATCTCATATCGACGATTGTTATTTTATCTACTATTTCTTTTATAGAGGCAGCAATGCACTCTAACCCTAATGGAGGGCAGAATCCCCA
>CAZVBB010000056.1:0-6151 GCA_964625285.1 uncultured bacterium
TTCTTGCTTCTTTCTTCAACTTGCCATATATTGTTGAGAGTATCCCTCTTTTCAAAGGGAGGAGATGGGGGATAAAAGTAACTTTAACCTCTCCGTGGCAAAATTTACTTAACTGTTCTTCTATCTCGGGCTGATGGGCGTGAGACATGACCCTATATGCCTTAAAATTTTCAGCAATTTCAGAGAAACTAAAGCTGTCCCCTGCGAATCTTCCTGCGCCAGATACGCCGGATTTGGAATCAATAATTATCTCCTCATGCTCAATTAAATTGTGGGAAAGAAGTGGAGCCAAGCCCAGGATGGCACTTGTCGGATAGCAACCAGGATTGGCAATAAGAATAGCATTCCTTATTTCATTGCGATAGAGTTCCGGGAGGCCATAGACCGCCTCATTAAGCAGGTGCTTGCTTGTATGTTTGACATCGTACCATTTTTTGTAAGCCTCTGCATCTTGAAGTCGGTAGTCAGCACTGAGGTCAATGACCCGTTTACCCGCTTCCAATAACCAGGGTGCAATTTTCATAGAGACCCTATGAGGAAGAGCAAGAAATATAAAATCTGCTACTTTTGTCATTTTCTCCATGTCAAGGTCGCTGCAAATGAGGTCTGTTTTTCCTTTTAGCTGAGGGAAAATATCAGCTATTTTCTTTTTTGCCATATCCATCTTTGCTGCCAGAGAGGTAACCTCTACTTCAGGATGTGAAAGAAGTAGCCTTAAGAGCTCTGCTCCTCCATACCCTGTCGCTCCTATAATTCCTACTCTTATCATATTTTTTCTCCAACCATTTTAATGGGACCTACCCCACCTCTTCTTTTTGGTTAACTATGCTACACCAAAAGAGTTACCTAATTAGTGAGCATTAACACCTGACCCCTTATCCTCCACACTGTGAAGTGTTTTTTTAAACCCTCTTTTTTTCTAATAAATATCCTGATACATATTTATGAATGATGCTGGATATCAGCGTTTGGTAAGGAATACCCTCTTGAGCAGCAATAACCTGTACCTGCTCCAAGTCTTTTGAAGACATCCGAATATTTATTCTTTTGTCTTTTTGCAGTGTATTCCTCGCGTATTCTCGGAGTTTTTTTATTTCCTGTTTTGGATTTTTAACAGGTCCCCATTCTCCACGTTCATAAGAATCCAGAATATCTTTTTCTTCCTCATCTAATATTGTTTTCTTCATTTTTGTATCCTCACATATTTGTTTGTAGCTTTCCTGCTGGGGATAATGGTTTTTAAGAATATATCTTCATTTTCCTGCACATAAGGAACGAGATAGGCATAATCATCAATCCTGACTGTTGCGATTCTCTGTCCAGGATATCTATTTTGATTTGGGTGTTCAACTGTTTCGAGAATATCTCCCCGTTCCATAAGGATAACAATCTGTTCAAAATTAATTCCTCTGTTTTTCTTCAACCATTCATTTTTTTCATTATCCCATCGGAAAACTTTCATGCTGTGTTCTATAATTACGACATTGTCTGCCTTTTGTCAATATTATTTTTAGGCTTAACATATAACATGCGAAATAGCGTATTTCCTCAAAACTGCTTAAATGTAGCATGTCCGGCAAATTTTGAAAATAAAAAATATATAATCAATCGTAGCATATACCGCAAAGGTTCCTGGCGCCTTTTTCTTTCCAGACGTCGTTGCGGAGTTTACCCTAAGCGAGATTCTTCCCCTTCATGGAGCCTGTCCTGAGCGTGGCGAGATTCTTCGCGGAGTTTACCCTGAGCGAGATTCTTCAGTCGCAGACTCTTCGCTACGCTCAAGATTCCTCGCTCCGCTCGGAATGACAAGAAGCGAAGGGCTTGGAATGACCCTTCGGGTCAGATTACACAGATTAAATTATCGCAAAGGGGAAAGTGCTTGACATCCTGGGGGAGTATAAAATATAAGAAGCAGGTTGCTTAATAAAAACATAGAATAAAAACATAGTAAACACAGAGTAAACATATGGACACTTCCCATATTTATTGACACGAAGAAGAATAGGAAAAACAATGCGGGAAGTGTCCCTATGTTTATATTATGGCGCTGAAGACTAACCTATTGATAATGGGGACGAGAAAAAGGATAAAGCAGCCGTGTGTCGGATGTAAATCACTTCAAACCGATACGAAAGCAAGAGGAAACGTTGTCCCGCAAGGGATAGCGTCTCTCTTCTGCTTTGGTGAGAATTCACTTTTACTATTTCCCAAGGTCCAGGGTCAAAGGGGTCAGGTCTCCACATGACATATTCAATTTAGTTTGATATGAGCCTTGCTAGTTCTGCTAAAGAATTAAAGAGAAAGGATTTATTTTTATGGCTAGACCCTTAGAAATTAGGGACAAGTACCTATTTTATTACATCAAAGGTGCTCATCGCTTGTTGCTCTACGAGCTCATTGCTTGATCATAAGGTTAAAGAGATCACAACAATGATCAAGTGGAAGGAAATTAAAACGATGATTGACATTTTAAGAGCTCTGTCAAAATGAAGCCAGAGACTCATCGTCCTCTGGACAAGATGTGCCCACCGTCAATCATAATCTCCAGAGCACCTAACCCCGCGTTCTGCGAGTATATTTTTCCTCTATTATACAAGCAAAAATCCTTTTTTCTACTCTGAGCCTTAAAAACCTTCTTGAAGAAAAATTCCTTGCTATCTTGTATATAATTACAGTACTATTCAGCGGGATAGGTTGAAGGCTATTAGCAGAGAAGCACCAGTCACCAGAACACCAGCAAGAAAGCTCTCAAAGATTTTCTTGACAGGAAAGATGGGTATGCTAGAATGGCCATAAGAGCAAAAATCAACCTGTTGCCTCATATAAAAATTGACAGGAAGGAGGTAGCGGCTTAGAGTAGATTATTGAGTTCTTCCTACTTCAACTAAAGGAATGGACAACATCCCTGGTGGTCTGAATGCGGGAGTGTCCATTGGGGAAAACTAAATCCCGCAAAGAAAAGGAGGTGCGTTATGGCACTTGTAAGATGGGATCCGTGGCGAGAGATTGAGGACATGTTCAATCGTTATACGAGAGCGACGGGGCAACCTAGGAGTGGAAGTCAAGAGGTCGTCGCAACAGGCGACTGGGCTCCTCGGGTAGACATCGCTGAAACGGACAAGGAGTTCAGCATCAAGGCTGAGATTCCTGATGTCAAGAAAGAGGATGTCAAAGTTTCGGTAGACAATGGCGTTTTGACCATCAAGGGTGAAAGAAAACAGGAAAAAGAAGAAAAAAATAAAAAATTTCACAGGGTTGAGCGATTTTATGGCAGCTTCACACGGAGTTTTACACTCCCAGACAACGTTGATGAAAATAAAATTGAAGCATCTTTTAAAGACGGGATGCTGAATCTTATCGTTCCTAAGACTGAGGAGATCAAACCTAAGGCGATTGATGTAAAAATTAAATAAGCAGTCTCCGACAAAAATAATATAGAAATAATATAAAAATAATATAGGGACACTTCCCATATTTATTGACACGAAGAAGAGGAAAAACAATGCGGGAAGTGTCCCTATGTTTACTTATTGTGATTGTGAAAGTGTCGGTCAAAGGAAGCATGAGCGTTGATGAAGGGCACAAAGTAGCTACGATAATAAAAGAGAGGCTAAAGCGAGAGAAAAATGTAGGAGACGTGGTGGTCCACATTAACCCCGAAATCAGAAATCAGGGAACATAATACTGATTTCATAAAGGCTCATATCAAACTAAATTGAACATGTCAAATGTGAAGAGGCTGTCCGACAACTAACTTTGACACCAATTTTGGTCTTTGAAATAACAAACTCAAGGTGAAAATCTGAGAATAGTTCTCTATCTTTTTGTCTTCTTTGCCATTTTTTCCCCAAACTTCAGGGTTATAGTCCCTATGAACTGTCTATTAACAGCACGGGTTCAGGTATAGTGAGTATTTCTTTAAGAGTTTTGCCTGAGCATCTGACAGACTTTGCTAAGATGTTGTGAGCAGTACACATTAAAGAGAATTCACCTTTGACTTTTTCTTTACCTCTTAAGAGAAACTCTCTGAACCCTAAGTTCTGACTTAAATTTCCAAATACAGGTTCAACAGTTATTTTTCGTAAGCCATATATCTTTTTACCTTCTGACGTAGAAAGTTTTTGACGCATTTTTTTAACAAAATGTGCGTATTCTGAAACCCAGATACTGCGACCATTTTTGTCAGTTGTACATTTTCCAAAACGATGGCAATTATTACACTCTTTGGAGGTATAAATAGAGACTAAACGATTACGATATTTTTTCTGTTTGATGTAATTTAGTTTTTTACCAAGTAGGACACACAAAATAGTTTCCTTCTTGATTGAAAATAAATTTGTTCATATGAAATGGTGAAGATTCAGTAGTTTTGTGTCCTTGTTTTTTTTTGCTTGGTGCCTCATATCAGGAATGTAGGGTTCAATGTTTTCTTTATTTTCTAACCCGGCTAAATTAAGTTCTGAATTATATCTGCTATCAGCTATAATTTTGAGTTTTTCTTTTTCAGGATTGTTACTTTCTTTCTTGAGTTCTTTAACATTTTCACAAATCTCATCAACCATAGGGATGAGTTGAGATGTATCGCACTGATCGGGTGTAACATCATTAGCCACGATTATTTGCTCTTTGGAACAAACAGCAACCTGGGCACGATAGCCGGGAATTATTCTTGATTTATCTTTCTGAAATTGTGCATCTTCGTCGGTAAGATTGATTTTCTTTTTACCTGATTGTTTAAGTTTTTCTTGTGCTTGTTTTAATTGCTTAATGATTCGTTTCATTTTTTTGATGCGTTTTTCTTTATCACGAATATCTTCAGGAAGTTCGTTACCGCGTTTATCAGTACCGTATTTTTTATCTTCTTCAATATCGGTCTGGTTTGCTTTCTCTAAATATTCTTCAATTGCTTTTTGAATTTCTTGACGCTCTTTGATAAGTTCTTTTTCGTCGTAAGTTCTGGAAGTGCTTGCATTTGCTTTCATTACTTTGCTATCTAATGAAATATTTCCTATACTGTAGTTATACCAAGCCGATGACAGATTTGAAGTATGTCCACAATTTTTTAGTTCATTGAGATTGTTTTTACGAAAATCAGAGATTGTCCTGAAGTCCGGTTTTTGCATCCCGGCTAAATATATGAATGCAACATCAGTATTAACTTTGTCGTCAATCTTTCTGGAACTGTATGTCCTTGTTGCATAACCATAAAACCATATTTTTATCTCAAGCGCAGGATCATATGCCGGATTACCAACAGGAGAAACTTTTCTGTAATATGGAGTTAAGTCAATCTGTTCAACTGTTCACCCCGTTAGATGTTTACTATCTAACGGGGCAAGTCAACAACATGTGCCAGATGGTCCTTTGGGAGATAATCACCAACTGATGGTGGAAATAATAAGAGTTCCTTGTTATTGTAAGGCCTGATATTTAACATTGGGCACCTCCTGATTTTATTGTCGGATTTTATTGTTTTTGTCATCGGAAATATTATACTAATTTTTTTCAAAATGTCAAATATTCTCTGACGATATTACCGACGATAAAAAATCAGGGGTTGTCGGACAGCCTCTGAAGACCTGACCCTTTACCTTGCCTTACCTTGTTATGTTAAGCTTCGTCCCGCAGTGGTCCTTGCTTCTGCTCTCAGCAACAGAAAGCTCGGTGTTGCTGATGTAGCGCTTATGTCCCCTTTGCTTGGCCGGCCTGCTCCGCGCGCCAGACCCTCCAGAGAGGCTACAAACTTCATCCGCGACCACGCCTTCTCTGACACACCTCAACTTCATTCTTGCTCCAGGATTGCCAACTCCTCTCCATACTATTGTTCTCCATAATGTCAGTAGCCACACAGACTCAGTTTAAATTTGAATCTGTGCCGGCCGGGAAACACGACTTCTCCCTAAGGCAATTGCAGCTCCAGTTTCTCTCTTCATAGGCCTCCGAGTGAGCATTGTTTCTTGACCTTCGGGACTGGAGATTCAGACCTTTGTGGTTGTAAATCTGCGGTCAAACCTGACAAAAGTTAAGGTTTTTCGTCTTACATGTTGGAGAGGGTAAATCATAATAACGCATCTTCATAGCCCTGTGATATATTTAAGAAGACAAATGCAAAGAGTGTGGTAGACTTTTTCGTAGGGTAGGAATGGGTTAA